>CAYZXF010000029.1:0-5195 GCA_964482355.1 uncultured Anaerolineaceae bacterium
CTTGAACTCGGATGCGGCCAGGGAGATCTACTGGCTGCACTCAAACCAGAACTTGGGGTAGGAATTGATATCTCGATTGAATTGCTGCGCATGGCCAAATCGCGACACCCTCATTTCGAGTTCATCCAAGCCGATGCGCAGTTTATACCCTTCACTCAGGACTTTGACACAGTCATCCTGTCAGACCTTGTCAATGACCTTTGGGACGTCCAAACGGTATTTGAGAATCTGCAAACCGTGGCTCATTCGAGGACGAGAATCATCTTGAACACCTACAGCAGGCTATGGGAGCTCCCGCTCGCCGTGGCGCAGAGTCTCCGCCTCGCAAAACCTGTCTTGCAGCAGAATTGGTTCACGGTTGATGACCTCAATGGCTTGTTTAGAATAGCTGGGTTTGAGGTCATTCGAGGTTGGCAGGAAATTATGCTCCCGCTGAGAATCCCTCTCATATCTGCGCTGGCAAATAGGGTCTTGGTTAGATTCTGGCCATTGCGTCATTTGGCTATGACTAATTTCATCATTGCACGTCTCTCTCCAAAGCAGATTCATGGGGAGCAATCGCCGAGCATGAGCGTAATCGTACCGGCTAGGAACGAAGCTGGGAATATAGCCGGAGTATTCGAACGACTACCTTCCGAAGGGAGGAATATCGAGCTGATCTTTGTTGAAGGACATTCCCAGGATCAAACGTGGCGAACTATCAGTGAGGAGATTCGGCTGCACCCTGATGTTCCCTCTCGAGTGTTCAAACAGGACGGTGTCGGGAAGGCGGATGCAGTGCGCCTTGGATTCGCCCACGCAAGAGGAGATATGCTCGCAATTCTGGATGCGGACTTGTCAGTTGCTCCCGAGGACTTGCCTCGGTTCTTCGATGTTCTTGCCTCAGGGGAGGGTGAATTCGTGAATGGGGTGAGGCTGACCTATCCGATGGAGCGGGAGGCAATGAAATTCTCAAATCTGATCGGGAACAAGCTATTTGGATGGGCGTTCTCGTGGTTGCTTGGACAAAAAATACGCGACACTCTGTGCGGAACCAAGGTATTGTGGAAGTCAGACTACGAAAGGATCGCCGAGAACCGATCCTATTTTGGAGATTTTGACCCATTCGGTGACTTTGACCTACTATTTGGCGCTGCCAAGCTCAATCTTAGGATCGTAGATGTTCCTATTCGCTACCGTCGACGACGGTATGGGCAGAGTAATATCCAACGGTGGAGACACGGCTGGCTCCTTCTGAGAATGGTGGTCTTTGCAATGAGGCGGATTAAGTTCGTCTAGGGATAGCCAGATACTCTTCTTGACCTCCGAGATTAGAGCTTGTATGGACTTTGACGATCCACAGACGACTATCAAACGAAGACAAACCTTAGGCGAGAAAGGCTTTCTTCGGTTGATTTATAAGGAGTGGTATCTCTCCCTCTCTGAATTGCTCAGCGATGAGAATACGCCAGTGCTTGAGGTCGGCTCTGGAGCGGGGTTCATGAGAGATTTTGTACCTCATCTGATAGCGTCTGATGTAGCTAGGACCCCTGGCATTGCCGTGATCCTTGACGCTGGCAAACTAAGTTTTGCAAATGAATCACTGGGTGCAATCGTCATGACAAATGTGCTACATCATCTGCCCAGGCCACGAAACTTCTTTGAAGAAGTCTCGCGCTGTCTGAAAGTAGGCGGCCTACTGACAATGATCGAGCCATGGGTGACAAAATGGTCGCAGCTCGTCTACACTCGGCTGCACCACGAGCCTTTCATCTCCGATTCACCTCGATGGGAATTCGAATCAATTGGCCCATTGAGCGGAGCGAATGGGGCACTGCCCTGGATTATCTTTGAGCGGGATAGGCAGATTTTCGAGTTGGAATTCCCTCGTTTGGATATTCTCGATGTAGGTTTGACCATGCCCTTTCGGTACATCGTGTCCGGAGGTTTTTCGCAATTCGCGCTGATGCCACCGTGGCTTTTTGCGCCATGGAAGTACATGGAGGGTTTGCTTAAGCCGAGCCTCGGCCACCTTGCGATGTTCGCCCAGATTACAGTCAGAAAGCGAACATGAGCCCTGTCGCCTCGGTGTCCAAAGCCAAGACCCACCGAAACTGGGCAGGTGCAAGGTATGGTTGGGATCGTTCCCTCCGCTGTGGACTGGAGCCGGCCTGGCCAGCGATGGGATTTCTCAAGAGAAAATCTTTTGAAGGAAGACTTCCTTCCCCTCGAGTATGCGGGAGTCTTTTCGTGGACCAAACGCTGCGGGTTAGCGTATCGGAGTGAGGGAGGACGAACACCGCTTAACTCGGCGCGACAGGTGAGGTCTTCGATCCCCAGCTGGTTGACTATGTGATTGTGACTACCCGCACCAACATCGACGTGCCCTTTCATAATGGTACATCCCAGATCGGACAAGTTAGTGTGGATGGGGTGCAGCTTGCATATGTCCTTGAGATCCTTCACTGAGGTAAATTTTGCGATATGTTGCTGATGCCTACAGATGCCGAACGGCTTGGAAGTGCCATGCCGTTGCCTCATTACCAGAGCAGGATATCCTGCCGGGGCGTCAGAGATCTCATGAATTGCCAGTTAGCCCCAATTCAGAATATATTTTCATGCTGCAGCAATTACGCGAATTTTTAAACACCGACCCGGCACGCCGCCTGGCGACGGAACGCGAGTAGGTCCTGGTGAGCTTCTTCGAACAGCTCGCGGCCGAGGCGCGTGGCGAAGGCTAGGTGAGGTTTTCTCTAACAAATCTATAACGTAAGCGCGAGATACTTGAACTCGTCAAAGGACTAAGGAATAGTTCGTGCGCGTCATGGCGCGGTGAGGGAGGTAGCAATGGACCGAGGGATCCCACTCTTCAAGGTAAACGGCATCCAAATACGGATGCACTATACGTTTCCGCTTATTCTGGTCTTTGCCGCGGTTCAGTTTGCGACGATCACCGGCCGCGGCCTGACCGGCGCGTTGTTTGGCGTCATCGTGACCTCAATATTGTTCGCGATCGTCGTCCTGCATGAGCTCGGACATAGCTTCGCGGCGCAGCATTACGGCATTCAGGTAAAACAGATCGTACTTCTGCCCATTGGAGGGCTTGCTCAGCTAGCACGAATGCCCGAAAAGCCCAGCCAGGAATTGGTAATCTCGGCCGCCGGACCCCTGGTGAACTTCGCTCTAGCTGGAGTACTGGCCGTGCTCGGCCTGGCCTACGGTCAGGAACTTGGACTGCGGTTTGCATTTCGGCTGCCGGCGGGAATCACGCTGGGTGCGGTTTTCAGCTACATCTTCGCCGCTAACTTGTTCTTAGGCTTGTTCAATCTACTGCCGGCCTTCCCGATGGACGGCGGACGAATCCTGCGTTCGCTGCTCGCCATGCGCATCGAATTTTCACGAGCAACCACGTACGCAGTGACCATCGGACAAGGAATAGCAGTGTTGATGGGTCTCTGGGCGTTCTTTGGCGGCGGTGGGTTCTTTCTAATATTCATCGCGATCTTCATCTTTGGCGCCGCGGGGCAAGAGGGACGGATGGCGCGCGTGCGAACCGCGCTTGGCGACATGACCGTTGGTGAGGCTTATTCTGGTCAGGTTCTATCGCTTACTCCATACTCCACGCTGCGCGATGCGATTCACCTGAGCGTGAACTCCTTCCAGTCCGATTTTCCGGTTCGTGAAGGAGACTCGTTGCTCGGCCTCCTGACCCACCGCCAATTGACGGCGGCATTGAAAAAAGCCGGTCCGGATGCACCGGTGATCGCCCATATGCGAACCGATCTGGAGCCTATCGCTCCTGACGAAAGGCTGTACGTCGCTCAGCAGAGTATGCTCGAGGCAGGCGCGGAAGTACTTCCGGTCATGGAAGACGGTCAGTTTCTGGGCTTGGTGACCGCGCAGGACATCGACAAGGTCCATCAGCTGGCTTCCCGCTGGCCCGGCATCAGACGCTCTCGCGTAGGCGCGGCCGAGATATAGCAGGCCGCAGGAAACTGCGCCTGAAAATTACCGGGGCGATCGAGAGATCGCCCCGGATGTGTTTAACTGACAAGCTTGCGACTCTCCTAGATCAGCGGGCTGAGTTGGATTGGCACTTGGAAGTCAGCTTCCCGCCCGGTGATAAGATAGCCCGATGTCCAAGGGAAAGAAGCCCCAAATCCTGCTGACCAACGACGACGGGATACGCTCCGACGGCCTGTGGGCTGCGGCCGAGGCGCTGTCGGAGGTTGGATTCGTCACGGTAGCCGCGCCTCGCGATCAGCACTCGGGGATGGGGCGCAGCATGCCATTTGATTCGGACGGAAAACTTGGCAAACAAGAAGTCACCATTCACGGCGTGACCTGGACGGTCTATGCCATCGGCGGCTCTCCTGCGCAGACTGTACAACACGGTGTTTTGGAGCTTACAGAAGAGCGACCGGATCTGGTGGTTTCCGGCATCAACCGTGGCGAAAACCTGACCGTCGACATCACCATTTCAGGGACGGTTGGCGCCGCATTGGAAGGCGCGGCCTTTGGGATTCCTTCGATGGCCGTTTCGCTCGAGATGCCGAAGGATCATCAGTGGCCGGAGGATGGTAAGAAGCAGGACGCCAGCGCCGACTACACGGCCGCGGCTTACTACACTGCGCATTTCGCTCAGATCCTGCTCGAGGGGAAATCCTTTCCCGATGTCGACGTGCTAAAAATCGATGTCCCCTCTGACGCAACGAAGGATACTCCCTGGCGGCTCACGCGACTCTCGCGCCTCCAATATTACGTACCTCTAAAACCTGAGCGAGAGCACCCCGAGCAAGAGGTGCGACTCGATTTCGAAATCCGATTTGACGAGAACGAACTGGAGCCAGATTCGGATGTCTACGCCCTGCGCGTAGCGCGGGAGGTTTCTGTCACGCCCATGAGCCTCGATATGACTTCCCGAGCCGATTTTGGCGAGATCGAAAGCCAATTTCGTGAATACGACTCGAGCTTATAATCAAGCTCGCGGTTCCCACTAACAAAAGCCCATAATCGAAGCACTTCATCGCAAATCCTAGACCCCGGAGGTGCCTGTGATTGGAACGAAACTAGGCACACACGGAATCATTGAAGAAATCAGGAGTTGCCTGTGATTGGAACGAAGCTCGGCCCGTACGAAATCACCGAAGAGATCGGCAAGGGCGGCATGGCCACGGTCTATCGCGCATACCAGCCCAGCATGGACCGGCATGTTG
>CAYZXF010000030.1:0-1531 GCA_964482355.1 uncultured Anaerolineaceae bacterium
ATCCCACCTTACGGTGACCTTACAGGAGCGGCAACGCCTTATTCTTCGGGAGCGAGAAAACAAAGCTTCAACCGAAATTATTGAACACAATAGGTCCGTATTTTTGTGATTTCCCCTTCGAACGAGCGGCGGCCCCTTGACGCTGGATGCTTTCCTCGTTGTAATTCAGAAGGTCTGAAATTCGACGTGACCCGACGACGCAAATGACACTCGATATCGCACTCACTCTTCTCATCATCCTTGGAGCCTTGATCCTCTTTGCTACCGAGAAGTTCAGGGTAGATGTGGTTGCATTGATGGTGTTGATCACGGTTGGGGTACTGGGATTAGTTCCTGCCGACAAGCTATTTTCCGGCTTCTCAAATTCGGCGGTGGTTACGGTGTGGGCAGTTTATATGGTCTCCGGGGGGCTCTTCAAGACCGGAGTTGCGAACGCATTGGGAAGCGGCATTCTAAAAGTAGCCGGTAATACGGAGTCACGGCTCATTGGTACCATCATGCTCACCGTCGGAGTGCTGTCGGCATTCATGAACAACGTAGGTGCCACGGCGATGTTGCTCCCTGCCGTGGTGGGCATCTCCCGCGTAACCAAGGTCGCAGTTTCCAAAATGCTCATTCCACTCGCATTTGCCTCGCTACTTGGCGGCGCGATGACCTTGATCGGTACCCCCGCCAATATCCTTGCGACCGGGATACTCGCCGCGCGCGGGCTGCCTACCTTCGGATTTTTCGAGTTCACTCCGATGGGCATCGTGGTACTCACTACAGGTGTCATATACATGGTTCTGATCGGAAGACATCTGTTGCCGGTTCGTGAAGGACCGGGCAGCAAGGAAGAGGACTACAACATTCGGGACTATGTGACCGAGGTTCGAGTTTCTCCTGTGAGCTCCTTGATCGGCAAGACCCTGTTCGAATCACGTCTCGGCCGGGATTACGACCTCTCAGTGCTCGCCCTTCAGCGGGAAAACGGCGACAGCCCTCCATTGAATCGAGATACGGAGATCAGAATGGGCGATTTGCTGGTCGTTGAGAGTTCGGCCTCCGACTTGATGGCGGCCCGTCAGTCGTTGGGGCTGACCACTGAAGCGGAGCGAACGCTCGATATCGAAAGCCTTGAACGCGGGGACGTTCAAATAATTGAGGCCACGCTTGCGCCACGCTCACACATCGTGGGCCTCAGCCTTCGGGATGTACGATTCAGGGATCGTTACGGCTTCACCGCGCTTGCAATCTCGCGACATGGCGAACTAATTACAGAGCGATTGCGCGATGTACCGCTGCAGTTTGGAGATGCGCTCTTGTTGCAGGGCCCTCGACACCGAGTTAAACAACTGCAAGCAGGCGACAATTTCCTGGTCTTGGAGCCGATCGAAACGGAGCAATTCCGCCGTAACAAGGCGCCCATCGCTGTTGGAGCGCTGGTTCTGGCCATTGGATTGACAATCTTCGCCGGGATGTCGATCTCCCTGGCAATGGTGATCGCGGCCGTCATCATGATCCTTGCTGGAGCGCTGAGGATCGATGAGGC
>CAYZXF010000031.1:0-5188 GCA_964482355.1 uncultured Anaerolineaceae bacterium
GTCCCGATCGCACGATCTGCAGATCTCGAGGACGCAAACAAGAAGCAAGGAGAGCTAGAAGCCGTCGTCCGCGCTTGGTGCGCTTGGCGCGAGACGACTGTCTAGCTTCAATAATTCGGTTAAAGGAGTAAAGACCAATGATTGAAATACGCGAATATGTGGAAGGTGAGATTTACGCAAATATTTGGCAATCCGACTTGATCGCCAGAATTTCGCCAGAATCGGGGGAGGTGCTTGGGTGGATCGATCTCTCCGATCTGCTCACGGAAGAGGACCAAGCCGGAATATTAAACGGAATCGCGTATGACAGCAGGACCGGACGACTCTTTGTGACGGGCAAGAATTGGCCAAAGTTATTTGAGATTGCCTTGGTAGAGGAGTAGCCGGGGCTTACCAAACTTCCTGAATTTCCTCCCAGTTGGCCATTCGGTCGCCGGCCCAGCCGGTGTTCCATCTTCGTTGCATAGCGATCGCACGCTTGCCCTGCTCTTGAGCAATGTTCAGGTACCGCATCTGGTCATCGATCAGCATATCGTAGGGTTCAGATCGAAGCAGCTCCTTCTTACCCTCTCGATTGAGGCACTGAAGGGGGAGTATCGGAAAGCCCCATTGCTCTAACCACTCTCTAGAGACCTCTTCTACCTCTGGCGGCCGAGCAGAGGCGTAACGCACATCGTGCCCCAATCCAACAATCCAGGAGACGCCTTCCGCAGCCCCAGGCACGGGCGGGATCTCCATGTGAAATCCGGAGTTTCGAAAGTACTTGTCTAAATCGATCCCCGGGAGCATTACCCGCAGGTCTTCCACGGAAAAATCGGTCGCCGGACCTTCCCGCCTCTCAAGTTCGGCGAAGGTATCGGACAATACATCATCAAAGTCGACGAGAATTTTCACTCTCGAAAGCCACTACTCATTCCCAAACGCAGCCTCGTAGTCGCTCATCGCGGCCAGGACTACTTTTTCGGCGTGCTCGCGCCCGTATGCCTCTCCAATTGAGACGTCCGCCGGCTGATCTGGTAGAACCTTGTAGGTCTCGAAGTAGTGCCTCAATCGATCTATTAGGGCCGATGGCAGGTCGTCCAGCGCCTCGACCTCCGACCAGAATGGATCGTTCTCGAGAACCGCAATGATCTTGTCGTCCGCCTCGCCACCATCTAGCATCGGTAGTCCACCAACTACTCGTGCATTCAAAATCACTTCCACTCGTTCAATTGGCCGTTCACTAACAACGTTGATGTCGAGCGGATCTCCATCCCCACGTTGAGCGCCTTCCATGAGCGCTTTCACACCCTCTCCACAGAACGTGCGCGGGATAAAGCCGTAAAGCGTTGGATGGTGCGAGGAAGATCGATGTGGCCGATCGACGCGCAAGTAACCAGTTTCCTTGTCGACTTCATACTTCACCGGATCGAACGGACCGGTCTCGATGTAGACATGAACCAGCCGGGGCGGATCCGGTCCCACTTCGAGGCCGTGCCACGGATGAGGTCGCCAACGATAGAATGGGCTGGGAAAACTCATATTCGGGATGTCCCCTATCTATGATATCGTCGAGGTTTGCGGCTAGAAGGGTAACGCATTTAGAGTTCTTTTCGAGAAACATCCGGAGGAGGTCGAGAATGACACGATATTTGATCGAAGTTCCACACGAAGACAGCAAAGGCGCCTGTGACCAGGCGATCAAGGCTTTCAGGGAAACAGGATCGCACTTCATGACCAATGCGGACTGGGGCTGTGGCGACGGTGAGCACAAGGCATGGATTGTGGTGGAACTCGACAACAAAGAGCAGGCCAGGACGATATTGCCTCCTTTGTTTCGAGAAAACGCCAAGATCATCCAGCTTCAGCAATTCAATGTAGATGCGTCTCAAGAAACAATCCAAGGGCACAGCGATTAAGCCACCGCTTAACTTAAGGCGAATCTCACGACTGAGCTCCTTGCGCAAGAATTACCTTGACCTCTTTGGGCATGGCGTCTGAGCATTTGGACTACGACGTCATCATCATTGGCGGACGGATTGCCGGATCCGTGCTGGCCAGTCTGTTAGGAGACCGTGGGCATCGGGTGCTCGTACTCGATCGCGCCACGTTTCCAAGCGACACCTTATCGACGCACTTTTTCAGAGCCCCCGCACTGCGGGCCTTCAGTGAGATAGGCGTCTACGATGAAGTCCAGGCGGTAGCCCCCCATCTAACTGTCAATTACAACGCTATTGACGGGCGTATCTTCCCCGAGCCGGTAGACCGGCCAGAAGATTTCCCCTTCTACATGTGTGTTCGCAGGATTACGCTCGACGACATTCTGGTGCGCCGGGTTAAGAGAACTCCCGGCGTCGTACTTCGTGAGGGAGCCGTAGCCTACGCACTTCTCTCAGATCGCGGTCGTGTTTCGGGTGTGGAATGGAAGGCTTCCGGCAAACGGGAGCAGGCCCGGGCCAAGGTCGTTGTTGGGGCAGATGGGGTGCGGTCATTCGTAGCCAAGGAAGTCAGACCTGAGATCGAGCAGGAAGAGCCCGTGCGCCGAGCCATGTATTACGCCTACTTCCAAGGGATCGAGGCCAACGAAGGACCTGCAGCCGAATTCCACTACCAGGGAAACAGTCTGGCGTACTGCATCCCGGTCGACGACGGACTCACCATCCTTGCGGTGTCTGTTCCTCTGAACCGATTTGATGAATTCAAACGAGACCCGGAGGGCAGCTTGATGACCGAGCTGGAAACGATGCCGGCGCTTGCCCCGCGCCTCGTGGGCGCAAGAATTGAGAGCCCTGTTCGCGGCTCAGGGAGCATCCCATGCTATCTTCGGGTTCCATATGGCGAAGGCTGGGCGCTGGTGGGAGACGCCTCCATGACGCTGGATCCATGGTCGGGCCAGGGGATCGATCAGGGCTCCACTCATGCGGTTTTTCTAGCGCAGCGAATTGGGGAATTCTTGGATGGTGAACGCGATTGGGACGCCGCAATGAAGGAGTACCATCAGGAGCGCAACGAGTTTAGCAAGAAGGCTTATCGCAACACCAGCAAATTCAGCGCAGATCTTCGCCCAATGACCCGCGCTGCCCTCGCAAAGCGCGGCCTTATTTAAGTCGCCCTTGCTTCAGCCCGATGACGAGACACGAAATCTATGCAGGCCATTATTTCCGTAGCCGCCACGATTCCATCGATCGATTGTTGGCTGAACGTTACCCGAAGAATCGCTCGCCCTCGATATAAACTCGAGTTCCTGCTCGCCAGCAGGTTTCCATTGGAACAGCCAGCGCTGAACATCAAAGAGCGGATTGGATTCGCTCAATACCGCTTCTCGCCACTCCTTCCCCCCATCCCAACTGAGTTCAACCTTAGCAATGGTCCCCTCGCCTGACCAGGCGATGCCGCTGATCTCTACCGCGCTGTCTTCCATTCGCTTCGATTCGAGAATCAAAGAGCGTACGCGAATGGCTCGGACTGGCTCGCCCTCTGGAGTTCCTTTCTCTTCAGAGTAGACATACTGCTCATCCTGGAAGAAGCCACTGAACTTGTCTGCGCTCACGGATATTTTTTCGAGCCACTTTACCGAAGCCATGCCGTACCAGCTTGGAACAACCAGGCGAAGTGGAAAACCGTGGTCTACAGACAGAGGTTCGCCATTCATCTCCCACGCCAGGATGGTGTCAGAATTCTGTGCGTCTTCAAGCGGAAGACTACGGACGTACTGTTCCGTCCGTCCAGGCATCGCTTCCCCCTTGTCTGCGCCGTGAAATATAACTTCCACAGCCTCGTCTAAGATTCCTACTTGTTCGAGCAAATTGGATAGCGGCGTACCAGTGAATTCGACCACGCTCACAGCTCCGTAACCCCAGGGCGTTCCCGGAGGAGCCGGATCCATGCTCACTCTTCCATTCCCAGCGCATTCGAGAGTCATCCTCAACGCTCTTGCTGGAAGCGCCGTGATCTCTGAATGTGAAAAGGCCTGGGGCGATTTGACCGACCCACCGACCCTTAGGCTCCAATTGGAGGCTTCGATTTTCGGGGCCTCGAAGTGATTCCGAATGTAGACCAATTCCGAGGGCGTTACATCGTTGAGCAACGCCGGAAGAGGTGTTTCCGCGTTGTATGGATTTTCTTCTACGGTCAGCAGCGCCTGAGAATTTGTGGCGGAGTCATCAATGGCCAAGGCATACCCTCCGGAGTTTTCCGCTGGAATTAGAAGCAAAATCGGGGCCGTCAACACTGGGCGACGGCTAATAGGAGGTTATCCTAACCTAAGCATGTGGGCGCAACGGTCGTTTCTAATATTGAATTGAAATAGGAGGCGAGAAAGCCGTAGACCTGGCCGCTTTCGAGCCTCAGATCAAGATCTTTCACGGGCTCGACGGCCTTTTCGCCGCGTCCGAATGTCTAGCTGAGGCTCTCAGTTCGTATCGCGATGGCTTGTGTCATTCAATTGTTTTCCACCAAATTCCTGTGCATTCTGGCAGCGTAACAGAATCCTCAGCGACTATTTCATTTAGCATAGCCTCACCGTAGAAGAAACCGGCAATCTCCTCCGCTTCCTCCAGCGAATCAAACCGATAATCGGTTCGGATCCAGGCATGCTCGAATCCTTGCTGCTCCAAATATGCGAAATATTCGATCAAATTATCCGGCGGATGTGGAGATTCGTGGCCGGTTCCTAATGTTTCCAAAATGACGATACTTCCGCCGGGCCGGAGAACGCGCCTCATCTCATCTAAGCCCTTGGCCAATTCGCTTTCCCAGGCACTCTCGTTCCATACCACCAGGTAGACGATGCTCCACCCGGAAATCGCAACATCTGCCGCTCGGTCAGCAATTGGCAGAGCTCGATTGTCTGCAGCGGCAACATCCCAATTCCGAAGGCCAGCTTCTCCCAACTTTTTAGCCGCAACCTCAAGCATCTTGGGGGAGGCATCGAGCGCCAGGACTGATTTCGCGACAGGCGCTAACAAGCGCGCCAGCCGGCCTGTGCCCGATCCGAGCTCGATCACATCTTTTGAATTGAAATCAAGAATCTGATTGAGTTTTCGCGGAATGTTGAGCTCATAGTCCTCGCGCGAGACCAGAAGCTCATACCGATCAGCATGATTAGCGTAGACCTCACGATGTTCCGGTGTTCGATTCGCCATTAAGCAGATGAGATGAGGCGCGTTCTCCGGCCCGGCGGAACCATCGTCATTTTGGAAACATTAGG
>CAYZXF010000032.1:0-8091 GCA_964482355.1 uncultured Anaerolineaceae bacterium
GAGGCTCCGACAGTGGCCGTCGAAGTCAAAGAACCCAATCACGATACTCGCGACATATGGGCAGCCGCACTTAAAGCCGTTGCCGGTGTTGCGCGCCTGGCCGCTTCCAGTGAGGAAGACCTCCTTCACGCCGTAAGCAGCGAACTCCGGCGGCTCGATATTCGGGGTGCAGTTGCTCTACTTGATCACGACGGGCAACTGGTACTGCATGGCCGAGCACTCAACCGCACGATGGAACGCCAGCTCAAGAAGCTGTCGGGTTTGTCGATAGATGGCTTTCGCTTTGACCCTCAAGAAGTTGACGCCTATCGTCGGGCTCTCGAAGACCGCGCCCCTGTTTTTGAGACCGACAATAGCGACACGATCGCCCAGATGATCCCGGAGGGCTTGAAATCGCTCTTGCCTCAGATCATGAAAGTGCTGGGATCCCAGCCGGTTGTTGTTGCACCACTGCTCCTCGAAGACCGTCCGGTTGGCACAATAAACGTCAGCGCCAGTTGGCTGACTCCAGACGATATCCCAATGGTTGAAGCGCTTGCTGATCACGTCGCAATTGCCCTGGGGCACGTACGCACTCGAACTCAGATGCACGAGGCCCTTGAGCGCGAGAAGCTGCGCAATCAGGTCATCGAAGCCGTAGCAAGCTCGCTTGACCTTTCCGATGTCCTGAAGCGGGTACTGGATCTGGCGGTTGAGGTCGTGCAGGCCGATGCCGGCGCCATTGGGTTGATAGCAGCCGATGGCAATTCCTTGTCCTACCCCTACCTTATTGGGGTTTCTGGCTCCTTGAAGCGCAAATCCACGCCGAAAGGCGAAGGGCTGGCCTGGCGGCTCATCCAAACCCGAAAGCCGATCTTGCTCCACGAATATTCCCACCATCCCAGCGCCCTTCCAGAATGGGTTGAGGCGGGAGTGCATTCCTTTATGGGATTTCCATTGATCGCGGGCGACCAAGCCATCGGGACGATGGGACTCTTCATCAAGGAAAAAGATCGAGCATTCGCAGAGGTTCAGATGGAACGGGCGCAGGCAGTAGCCACAATGGCCGCAATGGCGGTCCACAACGCGCGATTGCTTTCAGAAGCCAATCAACGTGCCGAAGAAGCGCAGGCATTGATCCAGACCGCCCGCTCCGTATCCGCCTCTCTAGACCAGCAGACGGTGCTCAACCTGATTGCCGAAAAGGCGAAGGATCTACTGCACGCAGATGGCAGTCGCATTCACCTTCACGACCCTGATGCGGACGTGTTGCGTTGCGTGATTGCGTTGGATGAGGCCTCCGAGGCGTTTCAGGCATTGGAACTTAAGCCGGGGGAGGGCCTGGTGGGGCATGTCATGGAAAGCGGAGAGCCGCTGCTTACCAACCATCCATTTGACGATCCGCGGGGGATGCAGGTTCCCGGCACTCCTAAGGAAGAGGCCGAAACATTGATTATGGCCCCGCTCAAGATCCGCCAGCGCACGATGGGCGTGATGACTGTGCGTCGCGTCAGTACGGAGCGTCCATTCTTGCAGAGCGATTTGGACATTTTGATCGCTTTCGCGGCGCAGGCTGCGGTTGCTCTTGAGAACGCGCATTTGTACGGTCAAATCATGTCGCAGGCGCATCGCCTCGAAATCGAGGTCAACGAGCGCACGCGAGATCTTGCATTATCAGAAGCGCGCTACCGCGCCCTGGTAGAAACCGCGGTGGGTGGAATCTTCCAGGCCGATCTAGAGGCGCGATTTGTCTATGTGAATCAGGCCTTCGCGGACATGCTTGAGTACAAAGTGGACGAGCTGCTTGGACAACCGGTCACCGTCTGTATGCCGAAGGACATTGGGCCACAGATCTTAGAACGATATCAGGCTCGACTGCGCGGGGAAGGGCCGCCCCGCGAGGTCTACGACACAGTTTTCCTCAGTCGCAACGATGTCCGTATCCCGGCCATAGTCGCGGTGAGTCTGATCCTGGATGAGCAGGACGAGCCTCAGGGAGTCAGCAGTCTGGTCTTTGACATATCCGAGCGGAAGGCGCTCGAGGCGGCGGTCAAGGCCCAGCGCGACCGGCTGACAGCCATTCTGGCCAACGTCGGCGATGCAGTATTCGTCATGGATTCGGAAGGCAACATCGAATTCGTTAACGCAGCCTGGGAACGCCTTAACGGCTTTGAGTTCAGCGAAGTGGTGGGCCAGACTCCCAAGGTCATCAAGAGCGGCCACCATACCCCAGAATTTTACGATTCGATGTGGGACACCATCTTGAGTGGCGAGACATGGACTGGCGAGTTAGTCAACATGCGCAAAGACGGATCCACCTATGAAGCCGTGGTTACCGTTCAGTCAGTACTAGACGTGGAAGGAGAAACGATCAATCTGGTGGGCGTAGAGCACGATATCAGCGCGCTAAAAGAGGTAGATCGACTCAAGTCCCAATTCGTCTCTGACGTTTCGCACGAGTTGCGAACCCCGTTGACTAATATTCGACTGTATCTGGACCTATTGGAAACCACCGAAGATAAAGGCAAGATTAAGCGCTACCTCGAAACCTTGACCCGCGAAAGCGAGCGACTGGCCAATCTAATTGATGATCTGCTCTCGCTCTCTCGGCTTGAGGCAGGCGCCACTCCATTCAATCCGGAGCCGGTCGACGTGGGCGAATTGCTGCTGGCGCTGGTCGAGGATCGTCGCAGCCTTGCTGCCTCCCGCGGGCTTGAGTTGTTCATGGAATCTGATACGACTCTGCCTGAGGTTTACGTCGATAAGCGACTGATGAGCCAGGTCTTTACCAACCTGCTCACCAACGCCATGCACTACACACCGGAAGGAGGGCGTATCACAGTGCGCTCTACCGTCCCCAGGCGCAAAAATAAGGACTGGGTTACCGCAGTTATTGAAGACAGCGGCATAGGCATCTTGCCCGAGGAGCAGCCTTTAATATTTGACCGATTCTATCGTGGCCATGCAGGCGAAAGCTCGGGGGAAGCGGGCACCGGGCTCGGTTTGGCGATTTGCAAGGAAATTGCTGAGCTGCACGGCGGTCGCATCACGGTCGAAAGCTCTGGGCGTGAGGGAAAGGGCTCGAAGATTACGGTATGGCTGCCCATGCATGAAGAAGTGGCGGAGCTTTCCGACTAGTATTGCAACGAAGCTCACCATCCAAAAAGGGGCCGCGGGCCCCTTTATTTTTGTAAATGCCGCATCGAGGATTAGCCTGGGCGATCGGTCTTGGGGCGATCCTTTCCCAGCAAGCTGAGGCAAAGAAACAGCTCTCCACGGTGGTGGATTTGTTGCTCTAAGACGTGCCAAATGATCCAGCCCAATTTTGGAGTGCCGTCCCCCGGCACCTGAACGATACGATTGAAGTCCTCAATCGGTAGCGTCCCCAGGTATGCTTCTGTTTCTTCGTGCGTGCGGATGATCTCGGCCTCGATCTCGCTCACCGTAGCCAGACTGCCGTCGTTCTCCGGCGGCCATTCATCGATTTCGCGACGGACCACATAGTGAATCCAGCCTTGCTCGAGATTGATGATGTGGCGCAGGATGTCCCCCACAGAGCGATCGTATCGCTCCGCAGGCCGAAACTCTAGATCGCCATCTTCCAGGACCGCAACCGCCCGAAGGAGATCTCTCCTGACCTTGTCCCAGTGGTCGAAGTACTCAGCTGCATTCATGTTTAGCCCTCTACGCCCCCCGCTTGCTTGGCCCAACGATCGGCCACCTTTACCTTAGGCTGAAATGACCCTAATCGCTCCAATAGTCTACCCGGCTCGTGGTCGCTGATGAGCAATTCCGACTGGTCAACATAAAGAAAACCCTCGGTCCGAGCTCGATCCAGCAATGCCAGCAGCGGGTCAAAGTAGCCGTTCGTATTGAGCAAGCCCACCGGCTTCTTGTGGAATCCTAACTGGACCCAGGCCAGGCCTTCCATCAACTCATCAAAGGTTCCCAATCCGCCTGGTAGAGCGACGATGCCGTCCGAGAGATCCAGCATCTTGGTTTTGCGAGCCTGGATGTCATCCATAACGTGAAGCTCAGTTAGATTTTGATGTCCGAGTTCCTTCGAATTGAATTGATCGATGGTCACTCCGATGACTTTCCCACCACTTTTCAGAGCTGAATCCGCCAGTGCCCCCATCAATCCGGTTGCGCCGCCGCCGTAGACCAGAGAAAGTCCAAGCCGCGCGATCGCGCTTCCCGTGTCACGCGCGGCATCCAGGTACGCGGGCGCGACATCCCCGCTGGAACCGCAGTAGACGACGATACTCTTCATTGAAATGCCCTGTGGGTACAACAACACGCCCAACAAGTACACGGTAGGTCCGAAAAGCTGCTCATTTGTCTTAGTTTAGCCAGGGGCAAAGCGAAATCGGATTCTACCATGCGCGCTTTTCGAGAAGGGTAAAATCAG
Source organism: uncultured Anaerolineaceae bacterium (assembly GCA_964482355.1). Taxonomy (GTDB): domain Bacteria; phylum Chloroflexota; class Anaerolineae; order Anaerolineales; family E44-bin32; genus JADFRG01. Next base: position 4,391 of record CAYZXF010000032.1, read on the forward strand.
GTCCTTCATGAGCCCATTAGCTAGCGCCACTATTACACTCGCCGCAGTCGCGCTCTGGGGCGTGCTGCACAGCCTTTTGGCCAGTCCGCGTACCAAGCGGTGGGTGCACCGGCGAATCGGCTCTTCCGCAGACCGCGGATACCGTCTGTTTTACAACTTGGTCGCTGCCATAACCCTGCTGCCGGTCTTAGCCATCCCGGCTCGAAACCCCGGCCTCACGCTGTATCAAATCCCCTCGCCCTGGGTGATCTTGACTACCGCGGTGCAGATTCTCGCCATCCTGGTTATCGTGTTGACCGTGCTGAAGACCGGTGCTGCAAGTTTCCTCGGAATTCGCCAGCTTTTCGGCCCCGAAGATTCCGGTGCGGCACGGTTGCAGGTAAGTGGCTTCTACCGCTGGATTCGGCACCCGCTCTACACCGCAGCCTTGATATTTATCTGGCTGAGCCCGGTCATGACCACCAGCACGCTCGCTCTTTATCTCGGATTTACGCTCTACATCGTCGTAGGGAGCCGATTCGAGGAGCGACAGCTGGCGGCGGAGTTTGGCGAGCCTTATCAGGAGTATCGGCAGAGAGTTCCGGCGCTCATCCCCCAGCCGTGGAAGCAATACTGAGTTACGCCACCGCCCAATAGTCTTTTGTTTCCACAAGCCCCATTTCATCCAGCTGCTCGCGGATCAGCTGCCGCGCGCCCCTCGATCCCACTGCGGCAAGCACAACAGGATCTTTATATTGCTTCAACAGTTTCGGCAAATCATCTGCGGATAGGATCGGCAAGCCGCGTTTTACGCTGCCAATTTTCTTGGGATCGATATCCACGAATGCCACCAGTGGTGCCCCGCACCGCTCCAAATGCTTGGAGATTCGCCGCCCCATCTGACCCGCGCCCCAAACGACCACCGCTTCCCGATCAGATAGTGGGCCCTGGCACAGGTAGTGTGCTTTGGCGCGCAGAAAGTTCTCCACCGAGTATCGGCTGTCCGTACGCGTTAGCCGGTCCGGTTGTTCTCGCCATTCGAGCAACACTTTATCCACCTTCCCGAACTGAGCGCCTGCAACATACAGTCGGAGCCAGAGATCGTAATCTTCTGGCCAACCGTGTTCCTGGTAGCCACCCACTCGTTTCAGCCAGCTCGCCTGGATCGTGGCAGATGGATGAGCCAGTGGACTCTCCACGAAGATGTCGCGTGCGATCAGCTCTGGGGTATCCAGGCTGTTGAGCCACTCTACGTATCGTCTGAAACCCTCTTGAACCTTCTTGCGCGGAAAAGCCTCGACATAGCTGCCCACCACTGCGATTTCCGGGTGCCCATTTAGGTAGTCCACCTGGCGTGCCAGGCGTTCGGGACGGGCGCGATCGTCGGCATCCATGCGAGCAATCAACTCTGATTTGCAGGCCACTAGTCCCGCGTTGAGCGCCTCGATGATCCCGGCATGGGAAAGGCTCAAGATCCGGACCCGTGGATCCTTGGCAGCCCAATCGCGCAGCCGATTGGCGGTCTGATCTGTTGAACCATCGTCTACTGCAATGAGCTCGAAATTGCTGAATGTCTGCTTCAGGATCGAGTCAATAGCTTCATCCAATGTGCTTTGAGCATTGAAGCACGGCATCAGCACCGAAACCGCTGTAAACTCTTTTGCTGATTTGGAGAACACGGACATGGAAAATCTTCAACCTCTCGAAATCCTACTAACCCAGTTCATTGAATTCCTACCCAAACTGATCACCGCTGTCGTGATCTTCATCATCACTTTATTCGTAGCGTCGTGGTTGGCCAAGCTCACGGCAAAGTCGATGAAGCGACGCAATCTCGATGCTGAGCTCATTTTACTTTCGCGCCGTGTGGTGCGCATCACGGTTCTGATTCTTGGGACGATTCAGGCCCTGGCTCAACTCAACTTCAATGTGACCGGCTTCGTGGCGGGGCTGGGCATCATCGGCTTCACGGTCGGGTTTGCCATGCAGGATGTAACGAAGAACTTCGTGGCCGGCATCCTGCTGTTGCTTCAGCAGCCATTCAATATCGGCGACAGCATCGCAGTGGCCGGCCATAGCGGCACGGTCATAGACATCACGCTTCGGACAACGGAAATGCGCACCTGGGACGGGCGCGACGTCTTAATCCCGAATGGGGACGTTTACGTCAAAGCGATTACAAACTACAGTCGTGATCCTCGAAGACGGCTTGAGATTTCCGTCTCTGTCAGCAGAGACTGGGATTTGGAGCAGCTTACGAATATGGTGCTCAGCTCTCTGAAGGACGGGGAGGGCGTGCTTGAGGAGCCGAATACGGATGCCATCTGGACAACCTCCACAGAAGGGAAAACGGAGCTGTCCGCGTATTTTTGGGTGGATACATCAAAGGTCGATTTGCGAACCGCCCAGAACACCGGTCTTGCGGCGGTGCGGGCGGCCCTGACTGAGGCAGCGGAGGAGTTCTCCTTCTCGGTGAAAGCCCCCCTGTTGGACGCGCCGTAATCTTCCCTAATGAAGTTATCGTCTAACGACCCCTAAAATCCGATTCTATATCCGCTTCCTGACCTCCCAAAGATTTTCTTGTCGGCACAGAAGATTGCGATGCTTGGATGAAAACCTGGCCTCGCATCTAATGGTCGAGTGCTCAGACATCGCCCCAGAAAATATTGGGCATCATTGAAGGAAGTCTTCAGCGTAGTGGCACGCGACCCAGTGTCCGGGTCGCAGCTCACGCAGCTCCGGTTCCTCCAAGGGGCAGTGATCCAGCCTCACTACCGGGCATCGGGTGTGGAAGTTACATCCGGTGGGCGGATTGGCTGGGCTTGGAATATCGCCCTCCAGAATGATGCGCTCTCGCGTTTCCAACAGATCCGGATCCGGAACTGGCACGGCCGACATGAGGGCTTGTGTGTATGGATGCAGCGGATTTTCATAGATCGAATCACGGTCCGCAAGCTCCACAATTTTTCCTAAGTACATGACCGCAATGCGATCGCTAATATGACGGACCATGCTCAAGTCGTGAGCGATGAACAAATATGTCAGTCCCAATTCATCCTGCAATCGCTCGAGTAGGTTTACGATTTGTGCCTGGATCGAAACGTCAAGCGACGAGATCGGCTCATCGCAGATGATTAATTCTGGGTTGAGTGCAAGCGCGCGCGCGATTCCTATGCGCTGCTGCTGACCCCCTGAGAACTCGTGGGGATACCGGTTGACGAAATGTGGGTTGAGCCCCACTAACTCCAGGAGCTGCTGGACTCGAGCTTGCCTCTCCTTCTTGTCACCCACTCCATGCACGAGGAGCGGCTCGCCGACGATGCTCCCGATTGTCATCCTTGGATTGAGCGACGCAAATGGGTCCTGAAAAATCATGGAAATTCGCCGGCGCATTCGATCCAGATCTTTGCCTTTCAAGCTCATAAGATCGACACCGTCGAAGATGACTTCGCCCTCTGTCGGTTCATACAATCTCAACATAGTGCGACCGACCGTGGTTTTGCCGGATCCCGTCTCACCGACCAGGCCAAGGGTTTCTCCCCGATACAAATCAAACGACACCCCGTCCACTGCCCGAATCTGACCGACTACTCGCTTTCGAATGGTGCCGCGCGTGATTGGGAAATGCTTGACCAGGCCACGTACCTGGGCCAGCGTTTCGCGACCATCCTCCACTAAGCTACGCCTCGCACAATCTCTTCCCAGCGCCAGCATGCCACCGT
>CAYZXF010000033.1:0-1565 GCA_964482355.1 uncultured Anaerolineaceae bacterium
TGTCACCGGGAGCCCGGACAGTCGTATTCGTTCTGGTCATCCTTGGGGCCTTCATCTATATCGGAACCGTGGTCACTGAGTTATCGGGTGGCGGAACCGCCGCGGCCGCCGTCGAAGGCGTGAGCGTCGAATCGGGAGAGGTGATCTACTGGGGCGAGGGAAAGTGCAGTACCTGCCACAGCCTGGGCGACCAGGGCTCGGCGGTACGTGGGCCGAACCATGAGAATGTCTGCGCCACGGCACGCGATCGACGGGTGACCGACCGGCAGGAGGCCGGCGCTTCCCACATCCAGACCGCCACCGACTACATCGTTGAATCGATTGCCGATCCAGATGCATACTTGGTCGAAGGATTCTCTGCTGCTATGCCGAGGGTATACCTGCCGCCGATCAGTTTGAGTGCGGACAAGATCACATCTGTAATTCTTTACATGCAGGCGCAAGGGTGCACGCCGGATGTCTCGACGATCGATCTGCCTTCTGTAATCCTGAATGCAGCCGCGGCTCAAGCAGAGGGCGTGGCGCCATTTACGCTTGTGTTGGCAGGGGATCCGGCCTCAGGACGAGCGCTCTTTCTGGACCCAGCCGGATCCGCCGCATGCGTCCAGTGCCACACTGTGGCCGGCGAGGGCGCCGAAGTGGGACCGGATCTGACCGATGTGGCGGGCACACAGACACTTGATTACATCTTCGAATCCGTCATGGATCCCAGCGCAGTCATTGCTTCGGGTGGCTACGAGCCCATACAGATTCGGCTTGCGGACGGTACGGATATTTCCGGGGTCCTGCGCGCAGAAGACGAAACGACCCTCACCATTGTTCTCAAGGATGGGACCGTCAATTCCGTAGCCAAATCAGACATTCAGCGTGAGCTTCGGTATCCTGACTTGCCCAGCCTGATGCCTAGCAATTTCGGCGAACTGCTGACCGTTCAACAGGTCGCCGACCTTATGGCCTTCCTACAGGATAGTGCCGGAGTGCTACCGGCGGAATAAGGCACCCACCGATGAAACTGCGTATCTCACTATTTTGGAGCGTAGTCTTCACTGTCGTAGGGCTCTATCTCTTGCTGGCGCTACTGGCCCCAACTATCTCCATGCTTCTAGTGGGCCGTGACGATCCGCTGCCGATACCAAGCGCGCTGATGACTATCTATATGACCCTCATCCTCATCGGGGTGGCGGTTTATTTGGCGTCCGACGACGCCCGCCTTGACGAATTTTTGGCCCCTGTCAAGAGCTTCCTAATCGGGCCGGAGGAAAACGAGTCGACAAAGGATCGGGCGCTCAACATCGGGCGCTGGGCCGCGCTTGCAGCATTACCCATACTAGCCTTCGGCATTGTTTATTTGAATTCTGTGCCCTCGACTACGGCTCCTGCCACACTGCGCATCGCCCACCCGACCATTCCTTTCGAGTATCAGGACCTGGTGAACCCGTATCGCAACCCTGATGGTTCAATGGACGCGGCTGTGATTGAGGAAGGACGATTGCTGTTTCAGACCAACTGTCGGCCCTGTCACGGCACCCCGGCCAATGGCGCGGGCCCAATGGCGTACGGATTTC
>CAYZXF010000034.1:0-1977 GCA_964482355.1 uncultured Anaerolineaceae bacterium
GTAGAGTCGCTCGATTTCTTCCGAACCGAGCTCGGTCCGCTTACGATACGGATGGATGCGAGCCTTCCATAGGATCTCATCCGCATAGGCGTTGCCGATTCCGGCGACGAACCGCTCCCGTGCCAGCACCCCCTTGATCTCGCCCCGGAAGCGTTTCAGCCTTGATTGGAATTCGTCTTGCGAGATGCCAAGCGCGTCGGGTCCCATATCGGAGTACGTGGGTATATCCGAAAGATGCTCGGCAAGGTAGAGCTGCCCCATTCGTTTCCGATCCACGTAACGAAGCTCTTCATCCGGATCGATGAAGTGCAGGACGACATGAACCGGACCGGCTTTCTTAGCTCCTGGCGCAGCCAGTTGAAATCGTCCCGAGAGTTTTGGGTTCACCGCAAGATGAAACTTCGCTGGACCTAATGCCTTGTCTTCTATTTGGAGATTAAAGATCACGAATTTGCCTTGCCGCAGAATGTGCTCGACCCGAGCACCAGCCAGAGTTTCAGCGAACCCGCTTCCGATCAGGTCGCGCGTCACGATTGGCCCTCCGCGACCGGAAAGGGTGACCCGCGCTATATACCGGCCAGTTATCCGGGCCTGGAGCACATCACGAACGACTTCCAACTCTGGAAGCTCAGGCATCGTGTGTTCGCCCCTCCGCGCATGCCCGGATGCAATTCAGGGCCGGGGTTCCAACGCGTAAACTGCATAGAAGCCATCGAAGTATCGCTCCTGCATTTCTGGGCAGCGCTGCCCCAGCTGTTCGGGCCCGAGCACGATGTGGGTCACTCCGTATTCGCCGATGAAATTCTCCATGAGGCCACAATCCATCTCGTCACGATAGAACCACTGGAGCAGCCGCACTCGATCGTGCCAATTGATCACCTCTCCTCTGCGATATGGGATGGACTTGAAATCGGCCAGGATCGGTGTGCCGGTAGCCAGGCGAAAACTCTCCAATTTTGATGAAACCGCATATAGCTGCCCTGGCGACCTTTCTGCCCGCACATATGCGTAGAGCGCGCGCTCCGGCGCAATTCCCCGCTGCAGACTCTGAATCGCCATCCAGATGATGCCGCTAATGATCGATAAACCGACCAAAATCATGCTGAACGCCGGAGCGATCCGGCCGATTCGCTCCCCAGTGTTTTTGCTCAGCCAAACCGCAAACCAGCCGGCGAGAGCTGCCATCGAGAGCGGTACCAGATAGACCGATAATCGCCAGGGAAAAAGAAGCGCTAGGGTATCGCTCGCGCTGAGAACCTGAATTAATGTGAGCGTCGCTCCGACGGCGCTTGAGATCAGCATGAGCGCAAACAGTTGTGTGCCTCTTGTCGCGATCAGGGCCAGGCCGATCAGTGTCGCGGTTGCGAGAGCCGCGGGGCCAAACCACTCTGGTACGACGGCATGTGCGGGAAGCCGGAAATGAACCAGGATCTCGCGCGCATCTGCGGCAGTTGGAAGAAACGAATCGATGGAGTAGGCCAGTACGGGCAGCACCAGGATCAGTGCAAGGCCGCCGATCTGGAGAGATTGTCTGTAGCTTTTGTGCGCACGGAGTTCGAGAACTACGTAGGCAAGGGTGAGAACGGCTGCGCTAAGCAAGTAGGTCGGATGAAAGGTAGCCGCCACGGCCGCTGACAGGACCGCACGGTACGGGCGGCCTTTTAGGAACAGTTGAACAGAGAGCAGCAAGAACACGCCAAAACTGCTCGGTTGCAGAACGGTGCCGAGCAGTCGCTGCCCCGCCAGGCCGCCATCGAACAGGTATGTCCAATCTCCACCAATCCCGCGGCTAAGCAACGCATGCAACGCGGCGGAGTGCGATATGAAGATCAGCGCAATGAAAATCCATCGAGAGGTTCGGGAGCGACCCACATCAAACAGGTGATTTGTGATGTGTCGCAGGCTGTAGAAGTAGACCGCGAAGAGCAAGAAGTAGTACAGATAGTAGGCTGCCTGTGGGAGAAAGCGGGTGGTGAC
>CAYZXF010000035.1:0-18642 GCA_964482355.1 uncultured Anaerolineaceae bacterium
TGATTCGACGATACAGTGCTGTCGGTCCTGATCCTCCTAGGATCCCAAATTCTCGTGACTAACTCCTCGCTTTTTCCTTACCCAAGATTGACCGGATCAATTTGTGAAATTCCTCCGGTGTCTTCGGGCTGCTCGATACCCACTTTTCGACCAAGCTCCCCACAGGCAGCAGGGCGTTAGCTTCCTTGTGGGCGGAAGGAAATTGCTCGGTTTCTTTGGCGGTTACAATGACCTGATCGCTCCCTGCGTGCCGCGATGACATCCAGTCCATCCCAAGTTTCGTCAAGCATGGCCCACTACCTCGGTGTTCTTTATCGCCTGGGAGGTAGTCATATGCATGTATCCGTCTCCTCCGTTGCGGTCGACGCGGAGGTCAGTACCCCCGCTGCGGCCCGAATGTTTCGCAGGCTTGAAACTCGAGGCCTTGTAGCCCGAGAGCCGTACAAGGGCGTACGCCTGACGTCGAAAGGAGAATTCGAGGCGTTGCGAGAAATTCGGTCCCACCGGCTGTCCGAGGCCTTCCTGGTGCGGGTGATGGGGTATGGCTGGCATGAGGCGCACGACCTTGCCGATCGGCTGGCCGAAATCGGCGACGATGATTTTGCGAATCGGATGGAGGAGAAGGCAGGCTTTCCCACTCGCTGCCCCCACGGCGAACCGATCCCAAGCCGCGAAGGTGTAATGCCTGAAATTAACGATCAGCCGCTGACCGAGCTGGCGGATAAGGATCGGGGTGTAATCAGCCGGGTTCGTATTCGCGACCCAGAGCGGCTTCAATATCTGGCGGAAGAGGGCTTGGTTCCTGAAACGCACTTCCAGGTGGCGGCTAAGGCGCCCTTCGGAGGCCCGATTCGGATTAGGCTGGGGAATCGGGAGGTGGTGCTCGGCACAGAAATCGCGAGCCGCTTATATGTCGAGCGCGCTTCTTGACGGCACCAAAACCCTTTGCTACAATCTCGCCAATCTTGAACTGACAATTGAATAACGGGAGATCAGCGTATGGGTCTCAGCTGCGAAGTTGAGACTACGAGGTGGAGGTTCCTCGCCGCTCCGCGAGGCTAACCCTGGCTCAGAAACGAGTCTGGGGAAAATCGAAAGATCAGCGGATGCCTCCGAAGCCAGTCACAGGCTTCCCTCTCCCTCCGAACAGGCCAAGGCTCAAAATTGCCCGGCGACGGGTGGGACAAATGCCACGGTGGTGATCGGGTCTCCATGAGAGATCCGGAATGAACCGGAGGGCTACCATCGTGCGCTTTGCATTTAGGCACGCCCTGCGTGCCTTATTTATTTACCTGAGACCAGTGCGTCTCCTGGACCCGGCGCGCATCTTGAGACCAGCGCGTCTCTTGAGACCAGCGCGTCTCTTGAGGCTGGCGTGACTTACGTTCGTTACAAGGTCCCGATCCGCCCGGCACCAAATAAAGCTCCGCATCCAAATCGATTCAAAGTCAAGGTCCATCGGCTCGAGCTGGCGAAACTGCTCGTCCGAGAGCTGTTCGAATATAGAGGCGATCTCGACACTGTGCTCAGCCGCCCCTGTGTTTATGGAGTGTTCTCTGGACCGATTGGCGCCTTCATGGCTCGTGAAGAGCATTGTGTTGGTTGCCTACGCTGCACCATTCAGCACCCAAATATTATTGACATTCTGCCTAATCCGGAACGCCTCGAGCTGGGAGATTCCTATATCGACCCGGACATGGTCGAAACGCTGCTCTATGAGGCGGCCAGTGGGCGGGTACCTGTTCGTGGTGCCGGCTATGGTGGCATGTTCGGCGGTGCCGGATGGGATGGAATGTGGACCGATATGTCGGAGATTGTCAGGCCGACTCGGGATGGCATCCACGGCCGAGAATTTATATCGACCTCGGTTCAACTTGGGTGGAAACCGCTGATGCACGAGTTCGACGATCAGGGCGATCTTCAAAGCCCCTCAAACACCTTTATCGAGCTGCCAATACCGGTGCTGTTTGATCAGCTGCCAGTGTCGGATTCGAGTGCCTATGAGGCCACTGTTGCCTCCGCGCAGACGCTCGAAACGCTCGCGATCGTGCCGATTGAGCACCTGGACCGCAGTCTATCTCGGTCAAACTCCGTGGTACCGCTGGTTGGAGCTCACAATATCGGGCGCTTGCCGACCGAAGGCCAGTCTTTTCAAATGGTCGAACTCATGGGTTGGGACCCGGCCGCTTATGCTCAACTCTCTTCCGATTTTCCGAGTGCGATCGTAACAGTTCGCCTGCAAGCAGATGCCGATCTGAGCGAGCCGTTAGATGCAGGCGTATCAGTGTTCCATCTAACGGCTGACTATCACGGGCGGTTGGCCGCCGGATTCGTCATGCAGGCAATTCGCTCAGCCCACCAGGACTTGATTGCTCGGGGGATTAGGGAGCAGATCACGCTGATTGGAAGCGGGGGGATTGCGGCCGCTGAGCACGTTCCAAAGGCAATCATCGCTGGGCTCGACGCGGTGGCAATAGAAACTGCTGCTCTAATCGCCCTCCAAGCTCAATTCCAGGGTGAGGTGCGTGAATTGGGAGCTGCCCAAATCGAGCTCCCGAGCACAGATCTGGAGTGGGCAAATCAACGGCTGGTCAACTTGCTGGGATCGTGGAGAGACCAGTTGCTTGAGATACTGGGAGCCATGGGTTTGCGCGAGGTGCGAAGGCTTCGGGGAGAAATTGGGCGAGCGATGTTTCAGGCGGAGCTGGAGCGCGAAGCATTTTCGGAGATCGATGGCTATGAGTAACAGTGACTCAGAATTATTCGCCAGCAAGACCAGGAAGCATACGGAATGGCTGCGCGCAGGATTTCATTACTGGTCGGATTCCGACGAGCCTCCTGCCGCGCTCGGCGATCGTCGGTGGACTTCGGATCTGATCCTCGCCACGTGGAAGCAGTCGGAAGGGGCTCATCCCTCGGGATTGGAGTATCGAAAGGGAGATTCTGGAGGGGGGTTTGATGTTCTTGAATTCAAATTCCTCGATAGGGAGCAATGGCTGCCATCGACTGCAAAAATTGATATCTCGCTGCAGCTCAATCGCAGGACCTCAGAGCCACAAATTGAAATACCTATCCCCTGGTACGGAGCGGGGATGTCATTCGGCTCCGTCAGTGAACAAATCATGCTTTCGCGCGCCATGGCAGCTGAGCGTTGGAATACGTTCACTTCCACCGGAGAAGGCGGCTATCCGGATTCACTTATTCCCTATCAAAGGCACGTGATTACTCAGATCGCGACTGGGCTCTTTGGAGTGCGCGAAGAAACCATAAAACGGACTCGAATTGTCGAGTTTAAGTACGCGCAGGGAGCTAAGCCGGGACTGGGCGGGCATCTTCTCGGCGACAAGACAACCCTCACTGTCGCAAAGATGCGCGAATCTCCACCTTGGGTAAGCTTGTTCTCCCCATTCCCATTCCACAGTGTTTATTCGGTAGAAGATCACCGCAAACATGTCGATTGGGTAAAGACCGTTAATCCTGAAGCGCTGGTGGTTGTAAAGGTTTCCACCCCGACCGATATCGATATGGTGGCGGTTGGCAGCTATCACGCGGGAGCAAACATTTTGCAGATAGATGGCTCATACGGTGGAACCGGCGCGGCGCCTGAAATTGCCAAAAAGAATATTGCTATGCCGGTTGAGTTCGCCATTCCAAGGGTGCATCGCTATCTCCAGGAAGAGGGAGTGCGAGACGAAATTGTCATCTTGGCCAGTGGGGGGCTTCGCACGGCGCACGACATCGCGAAAGCCATCGCGCTAGGCGCCGACGGCGCAGTATTGGGAACCGCCGAACTCGTCGCCTTAGGCTGCACCCGCTGCAAAAACTGTGAGCGCGGACGAGGCTGCCCGTTTGGACTTACAACCACCGACCCGGAGCTTTCTCTGCTCGTGGATCCGTCCTGGGGAGCGGAGCGTATTAGCAATCTCTACGGATCAATGAAGAATGAATTGGAGAACATCTTGCGGAAACTCGGTCTCAACAAAGTCGCCGATCTGCGAGGGCGGACGGATTTGCTCCGCTACGTCCGATGATCGAGCGTTCCAGATCCGAGCTTGTTCATCAGATCATTCGAGCTCGCGCACAGACCGTCGGAAAGATTGATCCTGGTGAATATGCGCGGAAGACGGCGGCCGAGGGAGGCTGTGGCGTTATTGGGATCGCAAGCAGCGTTCAGATCGAAGGGCGCCACCTGCTCCAATCCTTGATCCAGATGCGCAACCGCGGGAACGGCAAAGGGGGGGGCGCAGCTATCGCCGGCCTCGATCCTTCTGCGTTGGGCGTGGATCCTTCGATCTTGCGCAATGATTACTTGATCGCGGTTGCCTATCTACAACCTTCGGCAAGGTCAGAAGTCGAGAGCCAATTCATCACATCGAAGTTTGATGTCGATCACATACATGAATTTGTGCTGCATGGGGAGCTCGATCCCCCACCGCCGAAAGTTGTGGCTTATTTCGCCAGGCCAAAGCCGGCCGTACTGGAAGCCTTCGCGGAAGACAGTGGGCTGTCCGACATGAAACATGAAGAACTCGAGGACGAGTTCGTTTATCAAAACAGCTACCAATTGAACCGCGCGTTCTATGCTGCCCTGGGCGATTCCAAGGCCTTCGTGCTATCGCATGGAAAAGACCTGCTCGTCCTGAAACTTGTCGGGTTCGGTGACGACGTATTTCGAGTCTATGGCCTGGAAAACATGAAGGCTCACGTTTGGATCGGTCACCATCGATACCCGACCAAGGGGCGAGTATGGCACCCGGGCGGCGCGCATCCGTTTGTCGGCCTGCATGAAGCGCTGGTACACAATGGTGATTTTGCCAACTACACCTCGGTTTGCTCATACCTGGCCCAGCACAATATTCGACCACTGTTTCTGACCGATACAGAAGTCTCCGCGCTGGTCTTTGACCTGCATCATCGTACGTTCGATTACCCACTGGAATATGTGATCGAGACCTTGGCTCCAACTACAGAGCGCGACTTTGCCATGCTGCCAGCCGAGAAGCGTGAAATATATGGCCAGCTCCAGGCCTCTCACATACACGGGTCGCCGGATGGCCCCTGGTTCTTCTTGCTGGCACAATCGCTTCCGAATGGCAGCGGGCCACGCGAGGCTCGCCTGATCGGCATCACCGATACCAGCATGCTCAGGCCTCAAGTCTTTGCTCTTCAACAAGGGGAGGCCGGGCAACCTTCTGTCGGATTTGCCGCCTCTGAAAAGCAGGCCATCGATGCCGCGCTCCAGAGCCTGTCTGAGTCCGATAGCCGCTTTTGGACCCGGCCGGACCTAACCTGGAACGCTCGGGGAGGCAGTCACACCGACGGGGGCGCCTTTCATTTCAGCGTGGTCAGAGGCTCAGATGGGGAGGCAGAGCTGCATTGTCGAGACAAGTTTGGCCGTCAAATCGAGATCGATGAAGGCTCAATTCCCAACCGAGAAGAGATCCGGCTTAATCCGGGTCTGGGGCACGAGTTTCAATTGGATGAGACGATTAAGGCGCTTCGAACGTGGACCTATTCAGAGCTGCAGGAATTTCTAGGCGGCTTACTCAATAGCGATCTCGATCGGCGCGACCAGCTCAAATATCTTAGCGAGCTTATCGACCGTAGATATGACACCGGGCAGCTTCGGCGCAGCTCAATGCTGAGCATTCTGGACCGGGCGTTGTCAGAATGGCTCAAAGCAGTCGAAAGTGGGGCTAGTAGCAGCACCATTTATCACGCGCAAGGATTGGCTCTCCCGGAGCGGCGCAGTAAGGGGCCGCTGGTTGTACTGAATGCCGCCGGATATCCGGCGCAAGGGGCAAATTCGCTTGCCCTGGAAATAGGCTCATTGGTTACCAGAGGATTCCGCGACATCGCAGTAATGAACCTAAGCGGCCAACGTTTCGTCGCGAATGGTCTGGGCAGTGACACGCATGGCCTTCGAATCGACGTTTATGGATCTTCAGGCGACTATCTGGCGTCGGGTATTGACGGCGCGGAGATCGTTGTCCACGGCTCCGGGCAGGATCAACTTGCGCAGATCATGAAGAGCGGGAAGCTGGTGGTGTATGGCGACGTCGGGCAAACCTTTATGTACGGCGCAAAGGGTGGCCAGGCGTTCGTGCTGGGCAATGCCGCGGGCCGTCCGCTCATCAATGCCGTGGGCAAGCCGCGGGTGGTTATTAACGGCACCTGTTTGGATTACCTTGCCGAGTCGTTCATGGCAGGCGACCCTCTTGCCGACGGGGGTTTCGTGGTGCTGAACGGAATCTCATTCGACGGTTCCGGAGATCTAATCGACCTTGAGACCCCCTATCCCGGCGGGAATCTGTTTTCGCTTGCGTCTGGAGGCGGAATTTTCCTGCGTGATCCCGACCGAACGGTGGGAGAGGATCAGCTGAATGGGGGAATGTTTGGTGAGATGGGATCCGATTACTGGGAAGTAATCAGGCCGTTGCTCGAGGAAAATGAACGGCTGTTTGGAATCTCGATCGGCCGTTTACTGACACATAAAGGCGAACAAATTGCGCCGGAGGCGGCCTACCGGATCGTGGTGCCGGCTGGGCACGAGGCTCTACAACCCGAGCAGGTCTGGGCGCGGCATTAGCTCGCTGACTCAGCCATAGCTGTCAATTCCCCTCCCACACGGAGCCCACTGCGCATAGCCATAGATCCTAACGAGGAAAGCAACCCGAACGTTGGAGAGCTAGGGAGCGACCGTCTCCGAATCTTCATTCGACCGCCCGCCTGAGATCACTGGCACCAGCCGAATCGTTTCTCCCTCGCCAATTAACTCGTCGTAAGGTATCAGCTCTCCATCTCGAGTCGGGATAACAGCATCCGGCTCAAAATCGAGCTTCAACATGGCATCGCGTACGGTGATGCCTGATTTAACTTCGAATTCCTGTTTGCGGAATTTTAGAATGGCGGACATGCGGAGAGCACGATTCTATCGTATTTGTTCTGATGATTGATTGAAATTGGCGCCGCCATACGGTATAGTCGATCCGAGACTGAAAGTAAGTGACGCAAGCATGACTTCTCCAGCTGAACGAAAAATCGCGGAGGCAATAAAGAACGGTGAATTTGACAATCTCCGCGGCATGGGAGAGCCACTATCGCTCGACGATTTAGCGCGGGACGAGAATTTGGCTCACCGATTGCTTGTCGATAACGGCTTTTCTCTGCCCTGGATCGAAATCAAGCTTCAGATTGACGAGGACTTAGAAGAAGCGTCGCGGCGCCTATCTCAACGATTGGAATGGCTGCAGAGCCAGGGGGAAATTCCAGAAAGTTCGGCACGCTGGGCCGCCGCAATAGATAAATTCCGAAGAATGATACATGAGCTCAACCAGAACATCGATGAATACAATCTGCGAGTGCCGCGCGCCCAATTTCAGCGGCGCCTGTTCGACACAGATGCCGAAATTGAGCGCCTAATCCCAGACTAGATTCTGGATCAGGTGGCCGGCTCGACCCCCATCGGGGAGCTCAACGAGATTGCCTGATCCCAAACTAGGCTTTCGTTTGCTCGGTTTCACTCTCCCGCTGTCTCATCGACTCGAAAGAAGCAATGGCGACTTCAATCATTCCCGGACTCGGTGTTCGGGTGGTAAGCCGCTGGAGCGCCAAATTCGGCCACACTAAGGGCCTCACCCAGGCCTGATCGGAGAAGCGTGCCGTGAAGCGGATGTACTCGTAGGCGATGGAGGCAAGAACGGGGATAAAGAGTATTCGGCTGGCCAGCCTGGCAAGTATTGGAAGCGGGCCTATCAGGCTGAATAGGATGATCGATAGTAGGGCGACCGTTAGCAGGAATGCCGTCCCACACCGCGGGTGTTCTCGATTGAACCCGCGTATCGACTCGAGAGTCAGCGGCGCATTCGCCTCGTAGGCATGAATCGTCATATGCTCGGCACCATGGTACCCATAGACGCGCTCGATTTCAGGCATGCGGCCTATGCCCCACACGTAGCCAATGAGAAGACTCAATCTGATGCCGCCTTCGAGTACATTGGCAGCCAGGTTTGTGATGTCAAACAGATTCTGCAGGAGGATCGCCAATCCGGCGGGTACTAACAGGAATACAAATAGCCCAACAGCGATTGAACCAAGCAAGGTGAGAGTCAATGCCGAGCCCTCTATGCGTTCACTCTCGTCTTCCGCCTGGGCGTTCGCAGAGAAGGTAAGTGCCCGGATGCCAATCACCAGCGATTCCCACAACACAAGCGGGCCGCGCACGAACGGGATCCGAATCCAACGAGCTCGGCGATTGGATCCGAAATCCTGGGACTCAATCAAAATGGATCGATCTGGGGTGCGAACAGCGATGCTATAGGTGCGCGCCCCTCGCATCAACACTCCTTCAATTACGGCTTGTCCGCCGTAATTGGGGCGCAGCTTCTTATCGCTCACGTGGCCATGGCTGTCATGAACCTTATGAATGTATCCACTCCGCGATGGAAGTTCGGGATGTGAAATTTCTCATTGGGCGCGTGCAAATTATCGTCAGGTAGTCCAAATCCCAGCATGAGGGTTTTGACATCCAGCATCTCTTCGATCATGCCTACCACCGGCACCGAACCGCCTTCACGCTTGTATCTGGCGGGCACCCCCCAAACGGTTTCCAGAGCCGCCATTGCGGCCTTGGCTTCGGGGGACTCGCGATCAATAATGGATGCCACAGCTGTCGCTAGCAGATCAACTTCCCATGAGACACCCGGCGGCGCTTCCTTCTCTAAGAAGGCGACCATCGATTCGTGGATTTTATGCGGATCCTGGTCTGGAACAAGGCGGGCCGAGATTTTGGCCATGGCCTTTGACGGAAGAACGGTCTTACCGCCTTCTCCAATGAATCCGCTGAGCAGCCCGTTCACATCCAGCGTGGGACGAGTGGTGGCGCGCTCCGTGGCCGTGTAGCCCTGCTCGCCTCCGAGGACCGGCGCGCCAGACTGCTGGCTCCACCATTCCTCTGATTGCGGGAGGGTTGCCAGATCAGATCGTTCCTCGTCCGTAAGCGGCTTCACATCGTCATAGAAGCCCGGCAAGGTCACGCGGCCTTGATCGTCGTGCATCTTACCAATCAAGCTCGCCAATGCGTTGGCCGGATTGACAACCGCGCCGCCAAATGTGCCAGAGTGTAAATCGCCTGGTGGGCCTTCAAGCCGTATTTCGAAGTAAGCCATTCCACGAATGGCGACGGTAATGGCTGGTATCTCTGCGCCAATCACGCCCGCATCGATATTGAGACAGAAGTTGCAAGCCAGTAAGTCCTCGTTCGCGCGGATGAACTCGGCCAGGTGCGTGGAACCGATCTCTTCCTCGCCCTCAAACAGATATTTGATATTTACCGGTATGCCAGTTGTCTCCTTCAGGGCTTCGACTGCCTTCATATGAGCCACAATTTGGCCTTTCATATCCGAGGCACCGCGCGCAAAGAGATCATCTCCGCGTACTTCGGGGTCGAAAGGGCCACTTTTCCACAATTTAAGCGGATCCACAGGCTGTACGTCGTAGTGACCATAAACCAGAATTACCGGGGCATCGGCGCCCGCCCCCAGCCAGTCGCCATAGACGACGGGAGGGCCGCCAGCATCGATTGCCCGACCCTGAAATCCAAGCCGATCTAAGCGTTCGATGAGCCAATCCGCCGCAGCGTTCATATCGGACTTGTGCTCGGACAGGGTCGATACCGATGGGATCCTTAATATCGACTTCAATTCGTCAAGCGCCGAGCCAGCGTTCTGGTGGGCGAATTCGATGGCTTCTTCTGACATGCATCCTCCTGATCAGTGGAAACCTGCGTACTAAATGCAGGGCAGCGGGGATTTGCAGATCTGCGCAGTGGGCGCGGTGATTGTAATGCACAAACCTTCTCATCCCACATTCGGTGGCTATGGTACTCTTGAATTCGAGGTACTTCGACCGATCCCCTTGAAAGTGTACGAGAACATACTGGAGACCGTAGGCAATACGCCGTTAGTCAAGCTTGGTCATGTGACCAGCGGCCTTTCCTGCCAAATTCTGGCCAAGCTGGAATTCTTCAATCCGGGAGGTTCTGTTAAGGATCGGATTGCGGTTCCCATCCTGGACGCTTACGAAGAGACCGGGGCGCTCAAACCTGGAGGAACGGTGGTTGAGTCCACCTCCGGCAACACCGGAGCGGCATTGGCGATCGCATGCGCGCTCAGGGGATACAAGGCCATCTTTGTGATGCCGGATAAAATGAGCCAGGAGAAAATCCAACTGTTAAGGGCATTCGGCGCTAGGGTAGTCATTACACCGACCGCAGTAGCGCCCGATGATCCCCGATCCTACTACTCCGTTGCCGAGCGGATCGTAAGCGAGACATCAAACGCGGTCCTCGCCAACCAGTACCACAACCCTGTCAATCCACAAAGCCATGCATTAACGACCGGCCCAGAGATCTGGGAGCAAACGGATGGAAAAGTGACTGACGTGGCCGTGGGAATGGGAACGGGGGGAACGATAACGGGTGTCGCGCAATACATGCGGGAACAAGCGCACGATGTGCGAATCATCGGGGTTGATCCGAAGGGTTCGCTTTTGTACGACGCGTGGAAGGCTGGCGGTACGTTGGACGGCCTGGAGGCAACGTCCTACAAAGTCGAAGGCATCGGCGAAGATTTCATCCCGACTACCTTGGATCTAAGCCTGGTCGATTCCGTTGTTCAGGTCGATGATGCCGAGGCCTTTCGCTGGACACGCAAATTGGTAAGGGAAGAAGGCATATTTTGCGGAGGATCGTCCGGCGCTGCGATGGCGGGAGCAGTGAAGGCGGCCAAGGATCTCGGGGCCGAACGGCTGATGGTCGTCATCTTCCCGGATTCGGGTTCGCGCTATCTCTCCAAGGTCTTCAGCGATGATTGGATGCGTGAGCATGGCTTTCTCGAGCTCGATCGGAGGCGAACTCCGGTACGAGAGATTGCCAGCGCGCGTGGGTTTTCGGAACTCATCATCGCCGCCCAGGACGACCCGCTGCAGGATGTTGTTTCCCGGATGCGCAGCAACGGAGTCTCACAACTGCCTGTCGTAGACGATCAAGGGCAGCTGGTTGGCCTGGTTTCTGAGGTCGATCTTCTGGATCATATGCTCAAGGCCGATCATGATACGGCGACGTCTATAGCTTCGATGGTCAATAGCGATGTCGGCAGCGCATTTGAGACGGACCCCCTTGAAGATGTGTTACCAGAACTGGTCTCCCGGAAGGTGATTGTGCTCACCGATGAAGCCGGAGGGCCCACCGGAATTGTTACGGTTATCGATGCTCTGGAGTACGTCGCCACCTTGGACGGCTCATGAATCAGATTCCCGCGCTTCCCGAAATGCAGATTGTGGATGTGCAGTCCATGGAGCCGCATGAGAACATTGACCAGGGACGTTCCCAGCGTCTCATTCGTGCTCTTCAAACCCAGGGGTTTCTCAAGAATCCGCCTGCAGTGTGGCGAATTGAGGGCGATGAGGAGCGGTATGTGGTCTTAGACGGGGCCAATCGCACCATGGCTGTGCGCAACATGGGTTTTCCTCACATGCTGGTACAGATTGCAAACGAAGGGGTTGAGGTCAAGAACTGGAACCACATTTTAAGTGAAGGTGATCTTAGTCCGCTGCTTGAAAATATGCAGCGGATTTCCGGACTCGATGTAACTGAAACCGATGAATTTCGGGCGGCGGCGGCTCTAGCCAGGGAAGAAACCATCGCCTACATGGTGCTGCCGGACGGCGTCACCTGGCAGCTTGGCGCCGAGGGTGTGGGGATTACTGAAAAGCTGGCTCTTCTGACAGAGTTCGTAAAACTGTACGAAGACCGGTTCAGGCGTGAGCGCACAACGACCGAAAATCTGAATGGACTGACTTCGGTGTTTCCGGATATGAATTGCCTGATTGTGTACCCACAATTTACCGTGAGTGACGTGGTTGAAGTGGCCTCAAGCGGCCAACTATTTCCCAGTGGGCTAACGCGTTTCTTAATCTCGCCCCGCGCCCTTCGAATTAATTTCCCTCTGGCGATGTTGGCGGACAGGTCTCCCGTCGGAGAGAAGCGAAAGGCGTTGGAAGAATGGATCCGGCTGAGAGTCGAGCAGCGCAGAGTGCGCTACTATGCCGAATCCACATTTGTTTTCGACGAATGATCAGATTTTGAACGCCTGATCCAAATCCTCAATAAGATCCGCTGCGGCTTCCAATCCCACCGACAATCGAATTAGCGCCGGGTCTAGTTCAAAGACAGACCCTTCGGTCGAGGCGTGGGTCATTGCGGCAGGTACCTCAATCAACGACTCGACCCCACCCAAAGATTCCGCAAGACTGAAAATCGTAGTCGATTCCGCCACGCGCTTTGCGGATTCGGCTCCTCCTTCGACTGTGAATGACATCATGCCGCCAGATTGCTGCATCTGGTGTTTGCCAAGTTCGTATTGCGGGTGACTCGGCAAACCAGGAAAATTCACCTTTTCGACCCGTGCGTGCCCTTCGAGGTATTCGGCCACTTGCTGGGCATTGGCAGAATGGCGATCCATTCGAACCGGAAGCGTTTTGATACCGCGCAGAACCAGAAAACTGTCGAACGGCCCAGACACTGCGCCGATGGCATTCTGATAAAAGGCGAGCCGTTCTGCAACTTCAGGTAGATCGGTAACCGTTGCGCCACCAATGACATCCGAATGCCCGCTGAGATACTTGGTTGTCGAGTGCTGAACGATGTCCGCGCCGAGCTCCAGAGGTCGCTGCAGGTAGGGGGTAGCGAAAGTGTTGTCTACGGCTAGCAAGACCTCCGGATTTCGAGCTTTTGCCAATTGCGCAATTGCTTCGATATCACAGAGTTGCAGCAGTGGGTTGGTCGGAGTCTCCAACCACACCAGCTTAGTGTTCGGTTTCATTTGTGCTATGAAAGATTCAGGATCGGTTGCAGGAGCATAGGAAAACTCCATTCCCAGCTGCGCGTACACCGATTCGAACAGCCGGTACGTGCCGCCGTAGAGGTCATTGACCGCTAGCAGGTGGTCCCCAGACTGCATCAAATGTACGATGGAGTCGATGGCTGCCATACCCGACGAGAAGCCCAGACCGAATTCGCCGCCCTCCAGCGAGGCCAGGCAGCTTTCCAGGGCAGTACGGGTCGGATTGCCGCTTCGGGAATACTCGTATCCATCGGGATCGCCCACGCCAGACTGCTGGAAAGTCGAAGTCTGGTAGATGGGAGTCATAATTGAACCGGTTGTAGGGTCCGGCGGCTGGCCAGCATGGATCGCTCTTGTTTCAAACTGTTGCATATCGTCCTCCGCTGAAATTCTACCCTTGTCAGGGCGGCGTAAGGGCCCCTTGCGCATAGCCAGATGTAGCAAGTCGGCTGATAGGACCAAGGTCCTATCTGGCACCAAGTTTGCATATGGATTAGCCATATATAATGCGAAAGGGTCGATCCCAATAGCACTGAATGGATATCGAATTTAGAGATCCGGCGGAGGCACCATTGCCGCCGGATCGAGTGTCTTTTCGAAGGGTTGAAGTCGAACCCTATCAAGATGCCCAGCGTCTGCTGGTGCGCTTATCCGTGACGCCCTTCCAGGAACGGCCCACAATCGACCTGGAAGTTCTGGATAAGCAGGGGGAGACGGTGGCTACCAGCAGTATTGTGGAAGCAACCGACCCTACCATGTCGCTGACGCTTCACCTTCGACACCCTTCGCCCGAATTGGAGTTCACCCTGGTCGCCCGACTGCTATATGAAGAACTGGGCGAAGTAGACAGGAGTGAAGCTCAATTTTCATTCCCCAAATCGAATCAGGAGGCCTGAGCACCGCATGGCGATTAAGGATCCGCTAGTTCGCCACGCAATAAGCCCGCCGGCCTTCGACGAGAGGCACGGCATTCACCGCGAACGGCTGGTTGACGCGATTCACGGCAACATGCCTCGCAAATTGATTGCCATCGCTGCCCCTGCAGGCTATGGAAAAACTACACTGCTGGCAGATTTTGGGGCCAACACGGAGCTAACCGTCTGCTGGATGCGTCTTTCGGAAGCGGAATTGGATGTCATGCGCTTTGCGGAAGTACTGGGCGCTACGCTGCAAAGCCGATTTCGAAGACTGAAAGGGCAGCCTGACCTCGAGGCGCATGCGAACTCATCGCCCGAAGCGCTGGCAGTAGCCTTTGCGGCAGCCATCGATGAGCATATTGAGCAGACTTTCGTTATCGCGATCGATGAAGTCCACCTGATCAACCAGTCCAAACCCGTTCTTCAATTCCTGGACCGATTTCTTGAGGAACTACCCGAGCAAGCGACTGTGGTTGCAGCCGGGCGTGAAGTGCTTGAAGTGTCGCTCGCGCGACTCATGGCGGAGCGTGAACTCGCTGGTTTCGGTCCTCATGACCTGGCCCTCACACGCGAAGAGCTCGTGGAACTCACCGAGAAACAACAGGGCGAACCACTGTCCGACGTAGAAATTGACCGACTGCTTGAGGAAAGCCGCGGATGGGTAACTGGGATCGTGATGTCCGGCGCGGTAGCCGATTTGGGCGCAGGATCGCTGATTGGCGGTGGCAGGCCTATGGTGTATGAATATCTGGCCTCCGTGGTTCTAAATCGGCAGCCGGACGAATTGCGCCGCTTTGCGCTTGATGCCTCAATTCTCCCGGTCATGACTTCAGAAGCCTGTAACGTCGTTCTTGAGCGCGAGGACAGTAAAACGTACCTGGGCCGACTAGTCAGAGGAGGTCTATTCGTTACGGCGTCAGAGGGGTCACCCCGCACGTACGAATTTCACCCTTTGTTTAGAGCGTTTCTGCTTGAGTCAATGGAAGGTGCTGATGCTCGCCGTCTTAGCAAGCTCCGCCGGAAGGCTGCCAAATATCTTTTGGAACAGGGCTCTACGGAGCAGGCAGTCGAATTACTGTTCGAAGCCGGTGCGGATGCTAAGGCAGCCCAACTTGCAGAATCCCATGCGAAGGAAATGTTCGAATCCGGCCGGATTCAAACACTGGAGCGCTGGGCGGAGAGGCTGAAGGATGATCACAGCAAAACACCCAATCTGCTTCTCTATTTAGCAGGCGCTGCACTAAACCGCGGAGAGCTGGAGGACGCACATGCCCTTCTGTCCGAAGCAAGGAAGGAGATTGGCACGAAATCTAGTAAAGATGTTCGGGCCAAAGCTGAGGTCTGGACCGCCTTCCTGGCGCTTCGAGAAGGGAGCTTTCTGCAAGCAATCGAGGCCGCAGATCGCGTCGGCAGCATCTATAAGAAGAGGCAGAATCCGAGAAACCAGGCGATGGCGCTTCGAGCCAAGGCAGCAGCGCTTCTTCACGGTGGGGGGGACATCGTTCTGGCAGAGCAGCTAGCATCCCAGTCTGCCGATCTGCTCAAAGGAACGGGCGAAGAGTATCAGTTGGTTGCCGCCCTGGTGGACCTATACATGATCCAATCGGCTCAAGGATTGATTCAAAAGGCAGCCAGAACAGTAGATCAAGTGCTGGTCCAAGCAAGAATCCTCGGAGCTCCTCTTCCGCTCGCGGTCGCATTTGGCAACAAGGCCATGGGGGAGCACGCCTCCGGGGAGTTCGAGTCAGCCCTTCAATACGGCCGGGAAGCCTTGAAATACTCGCGACAATCGGCCAGTCCGCTCAGAGAAGCCATTGCATTGCTCAGGCAAGCGGATGTCTTTAGCGACATCGGCCTAACGTTGCAGGCAGCCGAACTCTATCGTCAATCACTGGACATTCTCCTTGAAGTGGATGACGTTCACTGGATTCGTTATGGCTGTGTGCAGGCGAGCGTGCTCCATAGGCGAAACGGGGGAGCCGGAGTAGCTCATGAATGGTTGAAGCGCGCGATCGTTGTAGGCAGCAGCAAGAAGGTGCCAAGCAGCGTACGCATTCAAAGATCGGCACTTGAACTCGAAGCGGCTCCGGAGCAAGCAATAAAAAACCTGCGGACTTTGGTTCGAAAGGGTGCACAGAACCTGGAAGCTGAGGAGCTGACAAAGGTTTATTTTTTTCTCGCCCGTGCCGCATTTGAGATGAATAACGAAGGCAGATGTATCCAAACCTTCGTAGAAGCGCTCACTCATGCGGGTAGATTTGGCACCGAGCAGGTAATTGCTGCCGAATTGAGGTTTGATGAGAATTTCGCGGAGTTCGTTTTTGATCATCTCAAGTCGGATCCGACGTTGGTGCTGATCAAGAGTCGAATCGAGACACTTTTAGCGCTTGAACGAAAATATGAGAGCGGACCGGATGAGGAAGCCGCCGAACTCAGCCTGGCGTTTGAAGCGCTTGGAAATTCGCGTGTGATTGTCAACGGATCGCAGGTTGATGACCTCAAGCCCCTTGCAACTGAAATCCTCTACTATTTGCTAGATCATCATCGCGTCACTCGAGATCAACTTATGGAGACTTTTTGGCCAGATTACACTCCTGGGCGTCAGGTTTCCAGCCTGCACACCGCAATTTACAGCATTCGTCGTGAGCTGGGGAAGGAAGGCATCCAGTTTGACGGAACGGTATATCGAGTAGATCCTGAACTATCCGTTGAGTACGATGTTGCACGTTTCGAGCAGGCGGCCGTCGTGGCAGAGGGATTACCTCCCGGTGACCCAAGAGCGATGTTTGCCTTGACTGAGGCCGTTAACCTATATGGGGGTCAATTTCTGCCTGAATTCGATACGGAGTGGGTGGACGAGCGCCGACGAGCGCTCGAGCTCAGATACCTCGACTTGCTGGCAAGCTTTTCAGAAGAAGCGCTGGTCAGAGGGCAAGCCTCCGAAGCAATTGGCTGGCTCCGCGAGGCGCTGACGCTGGATCCACTCCGCGACGATACGAACAGGTTTTATTTAGAGGCTCTTGGTACTCTGGGGCGTCGGAGTGAAATCGTTACCCACTATCAAGAGTATGTCCGCGCCCTGGGGGAGGAACTTGGGCTGGACCCACCAGAAGATGTTCGAGAGCTGTACGATCGTTTGATTAGCTAAATGCAGACTGAAATGAGCACAAACAGCGACCAATCCGCTCAGAAAAGCGATTCGACAGCCTGACCTGAGTACTAGTACAATTGCAACGGCGTATGGAATCCGGTTGAGAACCGGATGAGAACTTTCTAGTAAAGTTTCTACTAGAGTGGAAACTAGAGAGAGAAAAGGGGTTGCCATGCGCGGAGCCGACGGCAGTTTTCTGTAAGCTGCAAGCGCACCATAAGTAACAACTAATTGTAAGATCCATCTTGGGCAGCGAGCCAAATGGTTCTCGCTGCCCGATTTCGCGTTCCGCAAATAACCGAAAAATATCAGGCAAGCCAGTAAGCAAGAGCATCAAACGGCAAGATAATGACAGGAGGGTACACCATGTCCATGCAAGCGCTGAACCAGCTAGTAGCACGATCGATAGTAGATCCGACCGTAGTCCAGTACTTCCGCTCGGGCCAAATTGGGAACGTTCTCGACGAACTCGAGTTCACCCCCGACCTTCGAGCGCAGCTTGAGGGAATTGAGTCCGATTCCTGGGCAGAGTTCGCGGTAATTTCCTACCGCTTCGTAAAGGCGGCTGAAATGCCGGCTCCTCGCATCGAGCTCCCGTCGCCCGCCGAAGGACTCTTCCCAGACAAGCGGTCGCAGGCTGACCAAGAGCAGGTGGCATGATCCCTGTCTCACGAGAAGAGCGCCACTGGTTCCTGAGGAACGTGGCACGTGCCCTGCAGGATTTCAGCGGGGTGTCAGAACCGCCCGTTCCGGCGGAGGATGTGCTCAATCATCCCCCTGCGGTGTATCAGGAAGATTTCGGAGTGGTAGACATGTATTCGAACCTGTGGGACGCTACTTTCGCTCGACCTCCGGGCCAGCGCGGCAGTATCTTTGTTCGGGTAGATCTCGACCCCGAAGAGCGGCGCTTCGCCCTGGCTAGAGAGACACTTTGCGCCATGATCACGAGCAAGCATGGACGAGATCTCGGCATGCCCGATCTCTTGATGTCAGAGCTGAAGGATTCAGCGGATTACTTTGCTACTCACTACCTGGCAACTGAATCGCTTGTGGATGCTTATCGTGCGCAAGGCGGAGATGAAGAAGGTTTCGCCGAATCGTTTCAGCTGCCCAAGGCAGTCGCAAAGGATCGCTGGTAAATCCCTCCTTTAGAAACCTGCGGACCTGAACGATTGTCCGCCAAAACCTGTCAAAAAAGGGCCTCCCACAGGGGTGGCCCTTTGAATTTGTGCCCTGGAGATTCGCCTCTGGTGAAGGTTCCAATGCAGCACGGCCATTTGGGTGGTTTTCCTTGTGGCACCACCCTTGCATCGAAGTGTATAATCCCGCCGCCTCGACGGAGCCGCAGGGAAGTCGTATCTTGAAAGGCCGATTCGCGCGCAGCGTAGGAATTACGTTTGCGATGGGCATCATCTTGCTCATCGTGGTTTTGGGTTTGGTCGGTCTCACGGCCGAAAGCGCGCCCTCGGCTTCAGCCAGAGCAGTGGCTCCTCCTGTTCGTGTTCAGCGACAGCCTCCGCCAGCCGATATAGCCGCCTCGACACCCGCGGCAAGACGAAGCGATGTGTTGGAGCGCGAAGCCTTTGTGATCGCTGCAAGGGTGGATGGCTATAGTCACATTTGGGCGCAGGTAATTGGTGAGCCGAATGCGCTCCAATTGACTGCCGGGGAT
>CAYZXF010000036.1:0-8062 GCA_964482355.1 uncultured Anaerolineaceae bacterium
TTCGAACTTACCAAGTCTTTCATGTACACCGAACCCCAGAGCTGGCACGCTCTAATGCAGCTGCTAGCGGAAACTGTGTCGGAATATCTCGTAGCCCAGATTGAGGCCGGCGCGCAGGCGGTGCAAATATTTGATTCTTGGGTCGGGGCCCTGGGGCCGGCAGACTATATCGAATACGTGCAGCCTTACAGCAAAGTCGTGTTTGAGCGCATCCGTCAGACCGGAGCGCCTGCCATCCACTTCGGCACCGGGACCTCGACACTTCTTCCATTGATGCAGCAAGCCGGGGGAGATGTGATCGGCGTGGATTGGCGAATCCCATTGGACCGAGCCTGGGAGCTAGTCGGGGACGACGCGGGCCTCCAGGGCAACCTTGACCCCACCACACTTCTCGGCCCGCGAACGGTGCTGCAACAGCAGGTGGAGCGGGTGCTCCGTGAAGCCGCGGGCCGACCGGGGCATATATTCAACCTAGGTCATGGCGTCCTACCGACCACGCCCGTTGAGAACGTGCAATGGGCAGCAGAGTTTGTGCAAAGCTCGACCGCATCTGGCCAGGGGCTCGGCAAGAAATGAGCGTGCCGATCGGGGTGCTGGTCATGGCCTACGGGGGTCCAAATAGTCTAGAAGAGGTGGAACCGTATTTGCTGGATGTACGTGGCGGCCGCTCCACATCGGAGGCGGTCGTGCGCGAAGTGGAAGGTCGGTACGAAAAGATCGGTGGGCGATCGCCGATCCTAGAACGGACCCGTGCCCAGTCGGAAGCGTTGCAGTCCGCACTGGACATGGAGGGACCAGGCTTTCGCACCTTCGTAGGCATGCGGCATTGGCATCCCTTTATCGGGGAGGTCATGGACCAAATGGCGGAAGCCAAAATCCAGCGGATGGTAGGAATAGTGATGGCCCCCCACTACTCCAGGATGAGCGTGGAAGCATATTTCCAGGTCGTAAATCGAGCGGTCGAGGACTCCCCCCTCCCAATCGAGGTGGCGCGCATTGAAAGCTGGAAGGACGATCCAGGTTATTTGGACACGCTCGAATCCCGGATCACAACCGGCTTGCAACAATTTCCATTGGAAACACGTCCGCAGGTGCAGTTGATCCTCACTGCCCACAGCCTGCCGGAGCGAATACTGGAGTGGAACGACCCTTACCCGAGCGAATTGCAAGAGACCTTTAGCAAACTCACCGAGCGCTTCCCCGCGCAGCCAGCACACTTTGCCTACCAGAGCGCGGCCATAACCGCGGACCGGTGGCTCGGGCCGGATGCCGGAGACCTGATGGAGGAGTTGATCGAACAAGGCGCGCGGGAATTCCTGGTGGTCCCGATCGGGTTTGTGAGCGAACACGTCGAAATCCTCTACGACATCGACATTGAATATAGGCGCCGGATTGAGGCCGCGGGCGGACAGCTCGAACGCATCGACATGCCGGGAGCCAGCCTGCGAATGATGTCCAGCCTGGCCCGCACTGTTCGGCGCGCCGCAGCAGAGAGTGGCTGGGTGTGAGGGCAGTCATTGTCGGAGGCGGGATTGCCGGACTTTCGGCCGCTTATGCGCTGAATAATCAAGCCAGGCAGGCGGGCCTTAAGCTGCACATTACGCTAATCGAGAGCCGAGACCGCTTGGGCGGCGTCATCCAGACCGACCAGCTCGACGGTTTCATAGTGGAGGGAGGGCCCGATTCCTTCGTCTCGACTAAGCCGTGGGCGGTTGAGCTTTGCCAGGAATTGGGGATCGCGGGGCAGCTGCAGGGAGCAAACGCCCAGCGACGCGTGTATATGATGCGCGAGGGGCAGTTGATTGAGATTCCGAAAGGTCTAACGATGATGGTTCCAACGAGAGCCGGCGAATTTGTTCGCTCCACACTCATGAGCCCGCTGGGGAAGCTGCGTTTGGGACTGGATCTGGTTCTGCCTCGCCGCAGGGGTATTGGCGACGAGAGCGTGCGCAGTTTTGTGTCGCGCCGGCTCGGGGGAGAGGCCTACGAGCGGTTGATTGAACCGCTGATGGCTGGGATCTACGGCGGGGATGGGGATCGCATGAGCCTGCAGGCCACGATGCCCATTTGGCACGAGTGGGAGCACCGCTATGGCAGCCTAACCAGAGCAGCCTGGGCAAACCGCACCGCGCGCAACGGTGGATCAGAGTCAATATTTCTCACCCCTCAAGAAGGACTGGCGAAATTGGTCCAGGCACTCGTGGAGGCCATCGAGGAGGTGGAAATCCGAAAAAATACTACGGTTTCAGAGGTCATCCGCAGTCCTTCGGGGTTCACTCTGACAGCCGCGGAGGGCGAGACCCTCTCCGCGCAGGTCGTGATCCTGGCGGCGCCGGCCTATGCCGCAGCAAGAATGTTGTCGAAGACCGACCCAGAGCTGGCGCAGCAATTAAGCGCCATCGAGTACTCCTCAAGCGCCACGGTTACGTTGGCGTTCCGAAGGGCTGACGTGAAACATCCGCTCGATGGCCACGGTTATCTGATTCCGCGACACGAGCACCGGCCGGCGTTAGCCTGCACGTGGACCTCTGAAAAATTTCCTCATCGGGCGCCAGAAGGAATGGTGCTGCTGCGGGTATTCTTCGGACAAGGGCAGGGCGAATTCACATGGGGCGAGGATGAGAATATGCTGAGGGTGGCGGCCCAGGAGGAGTTGGATACAACCTTGGGGCTTCGGGCCGAGCCGCTCTTCACACGTGTCTTTTATTGGCCTCGGGCACTTCCGCAATATACCCTGGGTCACCTGCAGCGGGTGGGCGCGATCCAACGCCGGCTCGCAACACATCCAGGACTGCTCCTGGCCGGCGCGGCCTACAAAGGAGTCGGCATCCCGGACTGCATCCATTCCGGTCAGCGTGCTGCAGAGGCTGCGATGGATCACCTCGGCCACACAGGCTGAAGTCCGCGATTCGAATTATTGGACTACACCATGCGACCAACCGATCGCTCTCGCGAGCTCTTCAAGATGGCCAAAGAATTGATTCCAGGCGGCGTGAACTCTCCGGTTCGGGCATTTAGTGCTGTCGGCGGCCAGCCTATCTTCATTCGACGTGGTGAAGGCGCCTACCTTATCGACGTCGACGGAAATCGATATATCGACTTTGTTCTCTCCTGGGGGCCCTTGATCCTGGGCCACGCGGATCCGGCCGTCACCGAAGCGCTGGCCAAGGCGGCTGCGGCGGGAACTTCCTACGGGGCGCCCAGCGAGCTAGAAATCGAGCTGGCCCGCTCGATCATGGAATTTATGCCTGGGATCGAGATGATCCGGTTCGTAAACTCTGGCACCGAAGCTACGATGAGCGCACTGCGGCTGGCACGCGCCTTTACCGGCAGGAATCAAATCGTCAAATTCGAGGGCTGCTACCATGGGCACGCGGATATGTTGTTGGTAAAGGCCGGCTCTGGCGTCGCCACCCTGGGGCTGCCCAACTCTCCGGGCGTGCCTCCGGGCGCAGTCGGTGACACGTTAGTCGCTGGCTACAACGATCTGGGCTCTGTTCGGAAGCTCTTCGAGGCTCAATCGGAACAGATTGCTGCAGTGATCGTTGAGCCGGTCGCAGGAAACATGGGAGTGGTGGCTCCGACCTCGGGGTTCCTCGAAGGCTTACGCCAGCTCACCGCCCATGAGGGAGCCCTTCTAATATTCGATGAAGTGATGACCGGCTTCCGGGTCTCGCCCGGTGGGGCGCAAGGGCTTTACAACGTGACGCCCGATTTGACGACGCTGGGCAAAGTAATCGGCGGCGGCCTTCCGGTAGGTGCCTACGGTGGCAAGAAGGAGATCATGGAGATGGTCGCGCCATCCGGGCCGATGTATCAGGCAGGCACCCTCTCCGGCAACCCCTTGGCGATGACCGCGGGGATCGAGACGCTGAAGCAGCTGAGCGAGGCGGCCATCTGGCAGCGGATGGAGGCCGACCTAAGTACGCTGACCGAGGGCTTAGGTGCACTGGCGCAAGAGGCTGGAATCCCTCTGCAGCTGGCGCGGGTGGGCACGATGTTCAGCGCCTGCTTCACCCAAGATTTGCCGCACGATTGGGAGGGCGTGAAGACTTGCGACACCGAGCGCTTTGCAAATTATTTCCGAGAGATGCTCTCCCGCGGCGTGTACCTGGCGCCTTCGCAGTTCGAGGCCGGATTCTTTTCT
This sequence comes from uncultured Anaerolineaceae bacterium, assembly GCA_964482355.1. Taxonomy (GTDB): domain Bacteria; phylum Chloroflexota; class Anaerolineae; order Anaerolineales; family E44-bin32; genus JADFRG01. The sequence continues at coordinate 4,148 of CAYZXF010000036.1, forward strand.
GCCGCTCACCGGGAGCGCGAGGTACACGCCACGCTCCAGGCCGCGCGCGGCGCGCTTGAGTCGATAAAGAACTTAGCGGCATAGTTCATAAGCATTGATCAAGGCGGGCCGAAAATCACACCGTCTGCGACGGACCCGACCGCTTGCGCCTGACAACGAAAGCCGTGTAAATAATCAAACACGCCGGCAACGATGAGCTTGTGATGGGCTCCTCAAGCCAAGGCACCGCTTCGCCTCAAGGCTTGCTCTACGTCGGAGAACATTTGGGCGCCCGCCGCCTCTAGTCCCTGCCTCTTATGGGGGCTCTTCGCTACGCCCACTAAGATGGGCCGGCAAGTGACCCCGAGGCTCTCTAGGTGGCCCTGCGCGGCGCGGAGGCTATGCAGTCCCTTGACCGAGTCCTCAAATACGAATATTTCTGCGCCGGCGAACACCCGCCAGCCTGAATCACTTTGCTCGTCCAAAGTCAGTGCAGCGGCAGATTGCAACGCGGCCTCAAGCGGCTCGCCGGTCGCCCGCCGTAGCGCGGCCAGCGCGTGCACGGCGGAAGGCTTGAGCAGCCTATCAGGAGCGAGGCCTCGCTGTTCCGCAAGCCATGCCAACCCGCCCCTGCCGACCAGCGGAAGAAGCTCCAACTCCGCCGCCACCAGACCCAGCTCCGCCTCCGGTGCCCCGATGGCATCCTGAGGGCCTTTGGAAGGGCGGTTGGTGAAGACCGCCGCGTGGTGGTCTGTGTGCCTCAGCCAATTGAGCAGCCGCTCCCGAGCCGTCGCGGGAAGCATAGGGCGATCATCAGCGAGCAAGCCGTCGCGGCTTGGCAGGTTCGGCTTCATGCCGTAAGTGTCCCGGAAAACCTGGGAGCCCAGCACCATCTCTTGGAATAGTCGGTGGGTCAGCGAGCCGTGGATCTGCCGGGCGCCGCGCAACATGCCTCGCAGCGCGGCTACCTGCGACTCCGAGTATTTGCCCCCGTCGCTCAGCAGCGAACGTTCGGCGAGCAATGTGGGCAGGGTTCCGCGCTCATCGGGGGCCATCTGCTCTGAGCGAAAAAAGGCTTGGAAATCAGGGGCGGGCAGGTCATGAGTCGGCCGGTCGGGAGAGGGAGGCGCCGAGCCCAACATTAGGTCGGGAGAGATCGTCCAGGCGTCTCGTAATAGCAGAGCAGCGCAGATAGCGGCCGAATCCCACTCGCTGGTCACGTCGACTGACTCAAATAGCTCGATGTCTTCCCGAGTGAGCGTGACTCTACGGTAACCGAGCCATTGCCCCACCAAGGTGGCGGTCTCGCGCAAGGCCTCGTGATAGCCGCGCGGCTCGAGCAATACGCCGTCCAGGTCGAAAAGCAGGATTCTCATCGCCCGCGTCTACTCGCTTTGTTGGTTCCGGCGGCGCAACTCGGCTTCTAGATCCTCCAGGTGTAGGTCGCGCGCCGCCAGCAAGACCAGGCTGTGATAGAAGAGATCGGCCAGCTCCTCCAGCAGGCGTTGGTCGCCCTCTTGCTCCGCCGCATGGATCAACTCCGCAGACTCCTCACTGACCTTCCGTAGGATTTCACTCTCGCCTGCGGCCAGCAAATGCGCGGTGTAGGAGCCCTCAGGCATGCTGGCCTTGCGCGCCTCAATGATCTCGAAGAGCTGCCTCAGCATGCGCTCACTCTAAATCCTGGAAGAAGCACGAGTCGGCACCCGTGTGGCAAGCGGGGCCGGCAGCGTCGACTTGAAGCAGCAAGGTGTCGCCATCGCAATCCACACGGACCTCTCGTACATACAACGTGTTGCCGGACGTCTCGCCCTTATGCCAGAGTTCGCCGCGGCTGCGACTCCAGAAATAAACCTCGCCACTCTGGCGGGTACGGCGCACGGCCTCGGCGTTCATCCAAGCCACCATCAGCACCTCGCCGCTGGCGGCTTCCTGCACAACCGCAGGGATGAGCCCCTGTGAGTCAAAAGTCAGATCCATGACAACCTCTCAGTGGCGGAAATGGCGCACGCCGGTGAGGGTCATAGCCAACCCGGCTGCGTCCGCCGATTCGATCACTTCCTGATCCCGTCGCGATCCTCCCGGCTGCACGATAGCGGTCACGCCTAAGGCGGCGGCAGCCTCCACTCCGTCGGGAAAGGGGAAGAAGCCATCGGAGGCCAGCACCGCGCCGGCAGCCCGCTCCGCGGCTCGTTGGCCGGCGATGCGCACGCTATCCAGACGGTTAGGTTGACCTCCGCCGATCCCCACCGTGAAGCGCAGCTGGCCCCGCGAGCGCGCCAGCACGATCGCATTGGACTTGACCGGCTGGCAGGCCTGCCAGGCAAACTGCATGTCGGTCAGCTCTTGCTCCGTTGGTTGACGTTGCGTGACCACCTGCCAGGCCTGGGTACTTGACGGGTCGGCGTGGTCGAGGCTCTGCCTAAGCAGTCCACCGGCGACGGTGCGAAGCTCTTGGCTCCGGGGGAATTCAAACCCAGGGATCTTCAGCAAGCGCACATTTGGCCGCGCTTCCAGCACTCGACGGGCCGCCTCGCTGAAGTCGGGAGCAAGCAGGCACTCCACGAAGAGCTCACCTAGGCCCTGTGCAAAATCCTCGTCGATCGGCCGGCTGGAGGCGATCACGCTTCCGAATGCGGAGACTGGATCACTCGCGATGGCCAAAGGCAGTGCTTCTGATACCGCCGGCGCGCTAGCCATCCCGCAGGGGCTGCTATGTTTCACCACCACCACGGCTGGATCTTCAAACCGGTCGAGCGCACTCCAGGCGGCATCGAGGTCGAGCAGGTTGTTGTAGGAGAGCGCTTTGCCTTGCAGTAGCTGGCCTCCTAAGGGACTGCCGCCGGGAGTGAGGCTGTAATAGGTAGCCTGCTGGTGTGGGTTCTCACCGTAGCGCAGTTCGAGGGCTGGATATGCGCTCAGGCGTAACTGCGCAGGGGCTCCCGCCAGCTGGCTCAAATAGGCCTCAATGGCCGCGTCGTAGGCCGCGGTGCGCGCAAAAGCCTTGTGCGCCATGCGCAGGCGAAAGGATCCGGGATCGGAAGGGTCAACCGCCTCCGAATAGTCGGCCGGATCGCAGAGCGCGGTAACCCGATCGTAGTTCTTGGCCGCGGACCGCAGCAGGGCCACCCCACCGATGTCGATCTGCTGGAGAGCCTGCTCCAGCGTGTGCTCTGACCGGCCAACAACCGCTTCGAAAGGGTAGAGATTGACCGCCAATAGATCGATCAACTCCCAGCCGCGCCCGGCCAGAGCGGTCCGCTCCGCAGGGACGTCTCGGGCCAGCAGGCCAGCGTGGATCGCTGGGTGAAGCGTCTTCACCCGACCCTCCAGCATCTCGGGTTGGCCCGTGAGGCTCGAGACAGGGCGCACAGGCAGGCCCGCCTCCGTTAACGCCTGAGCCGTGCCCCCGCTGGCCAGGAATAGCCAGCCACGCCTGTGGAGCGCGGTCGCCAAGTCGATCAAGCCGGTTTTGTCCCAGACGGAGAATAAGGCAGTTGGCATCGATCCCTATAACCTCATGCTCAAGCCGCTCGCCTCCCTAACGGCCTACGAGTCCACTGGCCGGATCGGCAGGCCCAGGTCCAACAGATAGCGCTTGACCTCGGGCAGACTGAGCAGCTTGTCATGGAACAGAGTGGCGGCCAAGGCGGCGTCGGCCTGGCCCTCGGTGAACACATTCGCGAAGTGCTGCAGGCGCCCGGCACCGCCGCTGGCGATCAGCGGAACCTGCACGGCATTGGCCACGGCGCGAGTGAGCTCCAGGTCGTAGCCGTCCATCGTCCCATCCGCGTCCATGCTGGTCAGCAGGATCTCGCCGGCCCCCATGGCCACGCCTTGGCGCGCCCATTCCACCGCCTCCATGCCGGTGGGCGTTCGGCCACCAGCGACATAGACCTCCCATCCATCCTGGCGTCGCTTGGCATCGATGGCCAG
>CAYZXF010000037.1:0-4577 GCA_964482355.1 uncultured Anaerolineaceae bacterium
CGCCAGAGAAGCCACGCGAGCAGTCCTGAAAATCGCTGCCCCATGATCTCGGCAGCACCTGTGCGGTGACCTAATGCAACGAGCAATCCAATCGCCCGATAGCGAAACTCATTGACCTGGCCGCCGTCGGAGACCGCAACAATGTTTTCGGCCACAAGCTTGCCTTCTCGGAGCGCGTGTTGAGCGGTTGGCGGAAATGGCTGACCATGCTGATCTGGGACGTTAGCGCAATCCCCGATTGCCCAAACATGATCCACGCCCCTCACCCGCAGCGCTCGGTCGGTCAATACTGAACCGCGCCCATCGGTTTCGCTCGGGATCGTCTTGAGCAGCGGGTTCGGCTGGTTCCCCGCGGTCCACACGATCGTCCGAGTCGGTATGCGTTGCCCTCCGTCCAGCGTTACAGCCACTTCACTCGCCTCGATCACGCGCGATTCGAGAAGGAATTCGATCCCGCGTGACTGAAGTTTTCGGAGCGAGTACTCACCCAGCCGCTGGCCTAATTCGGGCAGGATCTGTTTTCTCGAATGAATTAATGCGAAACGAAGGTCCTCTCGTTCGATCCCCGGATAGTAGTGCAACACTCCACGAACCAGATCGAAAAGCTCGGCGATGATTTCAGTTCCTGCGAATCCGCCCCCTACGACCACAAACGAGAGTTGGCGCTCTCGCTCGATGGGATCGGGCTCTACGTCTGCCCTCTCGAGAACGGCCAGAACGTGGTTGCGTAGACGCGTCGCATCCTCGAGCGTTTTTAGGCTGAAGCTGTGGGCTTCCATCCCGGGCAGGCCGTAGAAGTCGGGTACGGAGCCGAGCGCCAATACCAGGTGATCATACGCAAGAGTCTCCGGTTTTAGATTGACTCCGGGCAGGAGTCGAATCGCCTTTGCGTCAGTATCTATGCCATCGACCGCGGCGCGTAGGAAGCGCGTGTGAGGACAGGCGGCGCGTATCGGCGTGCTGATGTGTTGAGCCTCGAGAGAGCTCGAAGCTACTTCCGCAAGCATCGGCGTAAAAAGGAGATAGTTGCTTTGGCTTACAAGCGTGACATCGAACCGCTCATTTTGTGCGGTGAGCTTTTCCAATCGTTGGGCCGCGCTCACTCCACCAAAGCCGCCCCCCAAAATTACGACACGGGTGGGTTCCGGCTTCGGAGCTTCTGAACCTTCAAGGGTCTCGGGAAATCTCCTCTCGTACGCAGTAACGAATGCATAGAAGGTAAGGCCTGTGAAGCCGCCATACAGGATATGCCCCGTCAAGTTCAGGAAGGATGCTCCAGCCGCGCCCAAGCTCCAGCTCGGTCCATCGCCCATCAGGATGGGCGAGAGGGTGAGCGGGCCCAGCACCCACCAAATCAAGCCGTAAATCACACCATTGCTGATCGACGCGGCGTAGGCCCCACGCTGATACCGAAATAGAGCGCCATATCCAGCTCCGGCCAAAGCGGATATCACCAAATGAAGCACAAGGCCCGAATTAATTGAAGTGAGGCCGATAAGCCCTGCCGTATCTGACATCATGCCTTTAGCTTGCAGAGCCAAGGCTAATAGGAACCCACCTATGGTTCCTGCCAGCGCGCCAAACAGTGCATCACGGAGACGAGATGGAGGCATTAGAGGGTCGCTTCCTCTTCGTGAATCCCGGTTGCTCCGCTCGGCCGCGCGGGATTCACCTCTTCAATTTGCGACGTGCCGTCACCTTCCGCGCACCGAATCTCAAACGTGTGGGAGCCCTCGGCAAAGGGCCACTCATAACGCCAGATAACCCACGTCGTCTCCGAAAGCGGTGCTCGGAGTTCGGCAGGCTCCCATGCACCGCCATCGACGCGAAGTTCGACATTTGAGATCCCGCGTGCGCCGGAAAATGCGATGCCGCCGATCGGCACGAGGCGCTGCCGGCCGCTTTCAACGATGGCATTTACGGCCACCGTGTCAATCACCGAAGTCGTTTTGACCTGCGCAACCTCATCCCAATTGCGCTCGACCCAGTAGCCTTCCCTATATTCGTCAATCACCTCAATCCCGGTGATCCACTTTGGCTGTTTCATCCCGAACCGATCAGGGATCCATATTCGAAGTGGGTATCCATGGTCAATCGGAAGTTGGTTGCCGTCCCATCCGTAACACAGCATGATGCGTTTGTCGGAAGCGATTAGGTCGAGGTCAACGGTCTCGTAGAAGCCGTCGCCTGAAGTGATATAGAGGTAGCGTGCCTCTTGTTGGACTTCTGCCGCGGCTAAGAGATCCTGGAGGCTCACACCGGTCCACTGAGTCGTGCTGATAAGCGTGGTCCCGATGCGGCCCGAAATACAGGAGAGCGTCACAAACTGGTCCCGGGAGGGGAAATTGTTGCGCAGGTCGTCCAGCGAAAGCATCAAGGGGTTAGCAACGAGGCCCGTTATTGGGAGCATCCAGTCTGCGCCGTCGATGACCGTAGGTTCGGTCCGAATGAAGACTTTGTAGTGATCTTTCACAGGCGTGTACTCCGGACGCGTCCCTGGAGCTGGAGTTACCGGATCGTTTGAGTTCGGGAAGGACGATTCTGGAGCCCCTTCTGACAGGTGGGCCATTGAGGCATCGAGTTCCGCCTCTAGCTTCTGACGTTCGTTGCTGGCGAGAATCGAGCCGACGCCTGCGCCCACAATCGTAATCGTGGCAGTGCTCGCGCCCAGCGTGATCAGAAATTGTCTTCGATCGATCCGTTCAACTGCCCGCGCCTCCTCACCTTCAGCTGCTGTTTCTGGATAGGGGAGGAGCAAGCGTGCACAGGACTTGCTCGCCGCGACTCCCCACGCGAGGAACAGTCCCAACGCCCAGAGGAGATTGAAGGCCGGGACCACGTTTGCCTGGCCCAGCGCGATGCTGATACCTGCTAGCGGCAATCCAAAGAGCGCCCCAAGCACAAGACCTGTGGTGACGTCGGGAGTGCTTCTTCGAGATTCCATGATCCCAAAGAATATGGCACCAACGACGACGCCGCCGACGAGGAACAACAACACTGCCGCAACTTGTTCGGCGCCCTTGGCCGTATTAGCGACGTTCACGCCTAAGAACAACATGGTGTCGATCATCAGGTCTATGCCGAATGTCACGACATCGCCCGGAAGGACTCGGGCAATCCAATCGAATAACTCAAAGGGAACGAACGCCAGTCCAAATAACTGACGAGCCAGAAACATGAGCCCGATTAGGGGCGCGGTCAGCAGGCCGCCGACAAGCGCGCCAGTTCCTACGCCAAGTCTTGTCATGGCTGATCTCCATCCTTTGATATGCGCATAGTCATGATGTGCCGACCTAGGTTACGACGGGGGAAAGCTATCTTACTCGACAAAAAGATTAGGCTGCAGGAGGTAAGCACGGACCACCTCGGTGGTTGGATTTCGCGGACCTATCGATAAGAATGCTAGACAAGCATTATCAAGCCATAATAAGTGCCTCACCCAACGTACTACAATAGCCGCTACTGTTTCGATATTCCGCGCGATACGGTGCCGTTATTTGATACTAAGTACCGTGCAAACGTTAAGGCCTCAGGCCCAAAGTGACGAAAGTGGTGAATCGATCATTATGAATGTCGTTTCCATAAGATTCGCCGTAGGTCTCACGCCTTTCTTTGTTTTGCTAGCTGCCTGCGCGTCGACCGCCACTCCGCCGCCCACATCAACACCCGCTAGCCCCACTCCGATGGGACAGATGGTCCACGCCTCTCCAGCACCGGGCGAGGTCGTGGCCACTTTGCCGCCGGCGACCGCTATGCCGGCCGCCGCGCCTCGTGAAGGCCCTCCTGTTGGTTCGCAGACCATCGCCCTTATCCAGGAACTGTACGAATTCCGGTATCTGCCCGACCCGCTCATTTTGCAGGCTAACGTACCGGTGGAACTTTACGCTATGACTACCGCCGGCGAGCACGTCAATGAGTGGCGGATCGGCCCATTTAAGCAGGCAACTAACATGCAGCCGGGCCAGGTGTTCACCTTCGGGTTCACAGCGGATCAGATTGGAGAGTTCCAGGTCTCAAACGTCGGTCACAATTTCGGGGCCGGTCTGACGGTGGCCGCGGATTGCGCAGACATGGACAGATTACGCGCCGAGCAAGGTTTCCAGGCCTTTGCGGTTATTCATAGTCCGGCCGACGGGCTTCTTTTCCCGCAGACCGTTACCGTCAAACTAGGGCTGCCGGTGCGCCTTTACCATATATCGGTGAGCGGTGATCATCGGGTAAACATAGAGGGTTTAGCCCCTGAGGCCATCAATGTAGACCCGAGGGCGTTCTCGCAAATGGAGTTCAACCCTACCGAGGTCGGGGAATTTGCCATTCGCCACTTGGATGACGCGCTAGTGGGTCAGGTGGTGGTTGAAGAGGCACCCTGCCTCGGCACGTGAATTGGGAATCTGGGCTGGGCGTCAACTTCAGTCATCATTCCATCCGGAGCGTAGTGCGTTATGCCTTCTGCTACCAGTTCTCCCTTTTCTTCAATCCGGTGAGACTCAATATCCGGACCCAACAAAAGGTTGGATTTGACTCACCCAAATCGTACTTTGTGCGCTAGCTGCTCGCGCCCTGGAATATGTGGGAGT
>CAYZXF010000038.1:0-9634 GCA_964482355.1 uncultured Anaerolineaceae bacterium
GGCCGAGCGCGTGAGCTAAAGGAGAAGCTGCATGGAAGCTCAGGAAGATCTCCAGGTCGATCTCAGCACGGAGCGCCTGCTCGAAATGTATTGGTTAATGTTGCTCTCGCGCCGATTGGATGAACGGGCCTGGATACTCCACCGACAAGGAAAGATCTCCTTTCACATCTCCGCGATCGGCCACGAGGCGGCGCAGGTAGGCGCTGCAATGGCCCTTCGCAAGGGAGAGGATTGGGTTGCTCCCTATTATCGCGACCTGGCCATGATGATTGCGCTCGGTTTCACGCCGAAGGAATTCATGCTCGGAGTGATGGGAAAGAAAGGGGAGCCTAATTCCGGCGGTCGCCAGATGCCAAGTCACTGGAGCCTGAAGCGCATGAATGTCATCAGTCATTCATCGGTGGTGGGCACCCAGGCCGTCCATGCCTCTGGAATCGGCTTTGCGATGAAATTGCGTGGAGACGATGCCGTGGTACTGAGCTCCATCGGTGAGGGATCAACCTCCCAGGGCGAATGGTATGAGGCGGTTAACTGGGCTGCCATCCATCAATTGCCTGTCATCTTTATGGTGGAGAACAATCTCTACGCGATCTCCGTCCGTCAGGAGAAGCAAATGGCAGTTGAAAAAGTGGCCGACAAAGCAGCCGGCCTGGGACTGCCCGGAGTGACAGTCGACGGGTTGGATGCAATGCAGGTACACCAAACGATGGCGGAAGCCGTAGCACGCGCGCGCGCAGGAGGTGGGCCAACCATCGTCGAGACAATGGTCAATCGGATGACTCCACACTCCTCGGACGACGATGATCGATCCTATCGACCGCGAGAGGAATTAGAAGCGCTTAAAGCGCAAGACCCATTAGATCTGCAGCGAGATAAATTGCTTGCCGCAGGAATTCTCACCGAAGAGGCCAAGGCCGAATTGCAGGAGCGGGCAATGGCAGAGGTTAACGAAGCGGTAGAGTTTGCAACTGAAGCTCCCTACCCGGATGTTTCCGAGGCCAGCTATCCGGTGTACGCGGAGGATCGCGTCGATGACTGAGATGACACTGATTGACGGCCTGCGGCAGGGGATGGATGAGGAGCTTGAACGAGATGAGCGGGTCTTCATCGTGGGCGAAGATGTCGGGCCGCGTGGCGGCGTCTTCCGGGCTACACAAGGTCTCTATGAAAAGTATGGCGAAAACCGAGTTGTAGATTCACCGCTAGCGGAACTATCGATTGTCGGAATCGGAATTGGGGCCGCGCTGTATGGAATGCGCCCGGTGTGCGAAATCCAGTTCGCAGATTTTATCTATCCGGCATTCAATCAAATTGTCAGTGAGGCAGCGCGGATGTGCTACAGATCCAACGGAGATTGGACGGTTCCCATGGTGATCCGCGCACCCTATGGTGGCGGAATTGGCGGAGGACTTTATCACTCGCAGTCGATTGAGGCGTTCTTCTCACACGTACCTGGGTTGAAAGTTGTCGTTCCCTCAACGCCGTACCATGCCAAGGGCTTGTTCAAATCTGCAGTCCGGGACCCAAATCCGGTTATTTACCTGGAGCCGAAGAAGGGCTACCGGCTGATCCGCGGGGAAGTGCCGGATGACGAGGAAATCCTGGTGCCTATCGGCCCCGCCCGCATTTCGCGAGAGGGCAATGATCTGACAGTCTTCGCCTATGGGATGATGCATCATTACACTCTAGAAGCAGCCGAAAGGGTGGCCGAGGAGGGGATCGATGCCGAGGTGGTCGACCTGATGACGCTTAAGCCGGTTGACCGAGATACTATTTTGGCGTCTGTGACAAAGACTGGGAAGGCGCTGATCGTTCACGAAGACAATTTGACGCTTGGATATGGGGCGGAAATCGCGGCCATTTTGGTCGAGGATGCCTTTGCGTATCTGGATGCCCCGGTGCGCCGGCTGACAGGCCCGGACATCCCTGCGATGCCATACAGCCATCCGCTGCAAGACTGGTTCATGCCCGATACGGATAGAATCGCAGATGCTATTCGGGAGTTGGCGGCATATTAGATTCGGCAGAGGCTCACGGAGCGTCGTATCCAACGGGCTGCGCACGTCGGACCCACGGGCTCCGAAGTCTGTAAGGGATGCGCAACTCGAGCACAAATCTGTGCTAAACGGAGAGAAGAATGACAACTGAGGTCATCATGCCCCAGCTTGGCGAGTCCATAGTCGAGGGGACCGTTACCAAGTGGCTCAGAGGCGAGGCAGATTTGATTGAGGAGTTCGAGCCGCTGGTCGAGATCAACACCGACAAGGTTGACACCGAAGTTCCGTCGCCGGCCACCGGCACGATCCTCAAGCTGCTCGTTGCCGAGGGTGAAACCGTGAAAGCCGGAACGCTTCTGGCCGTGATCGGTGAGCCGGGTGAAGAAGTTCAGGACGTTCCGAAGGCGCTCCCAGAAAATGGTGATTCGGGCGCCCCACCGGAAACGAGGGCGAAAGAGAAGGCCGCGGTTCCCGCCGGGGGCGGGCTAGAGGCCGCGCCTGCGGCTCCAGGCACCCCTAAAGCGAGCCGCGAGAAGCTCGGATTCATTTCTCCTGTCGTTGCACGTATTGCGGCGGAGCACGACGTCGATCTTGGCCAGGTATCCGGGACTGGGAGCGGGGGGCGGATCACGAAGAAGGATGTCCTGGCCTATGTCGAAAGCGGCCAGCCAGTGGCGCCGTGGGAGGAGCCCGCCTCCGGCGAGCTTTTCAGGCCGACCGAGGAAGTATTCGGGTCGAAGCAGCCGGCGCCCGAGACAGCGGCCGCCGCAGGGACCATCCAGCCTCTGGATGCCGTGCGCACCAGAATTGCGGAGCACATGGTTCGCTCCAAACACACAAGCCCGCATGTGACAACGCTCATGGAAGCCGATATGGGTAGAGTGATTGCCCACCGGAAAGCCCATAGGGAATCGTTTCAGCGAGAGGGCGCAAACCTGACCTTCACCGCTTATTTTGTGGCCGCGACGGTCGAGGCATTGAAGGAATATCCTATCGTCAATTCCTCATGGAGCGATGAGGGGATCGTCTTGCACAAGTCGGCCAACGTCGGGGTTGCAGTTTCCCTGGGGGATGAAGGATTGATCGTACCGGTAGTTAAGAATGCCGAGCAAATGTCGCTGCTGGCGATCGCGAAGGCGGTTAACGATCTGGGCGAACGCGCCCGAAGCCACAAGCTGGTCCCGGATGAAGTTCAAGGTGGGACGTTTACAATTACCAATCACGGCGTAAGCGGCTCGCTTTTGGCGACGCCGATCATCAATCAGCCCCAGTGTGCCATTCTGGGTGTGGGTGTTCTTCAGAAACGCCCGGTGGTCATTGAGGGGATGTCGCCCAGCGGCGAGCCCGAGGATTCGTTGGCCATCCGGCCGATGGTGTATCTCACCCTGACCTTCGACCATCGAATTATAGACGGCGCCATCGGAGATCATTTTTTGGGTATCGTTGTGCAGCGTTTGCAGTCCTGGGCCTGAGTACGAACCGCACTGTTCCCGGATATCCCGACTGGTGTGATAAGTCGAGGCGCGTCATGCGCCCATTTGGAGGGTTTTTTTGAATGCCTGACTACGACGTTGTTGTAATTGGAGCCGGACCCGGAGGGTACGTCTGTGCCATCCGAGCCGCGCAGCTGGGGCTGAAGACGGCGATCGTAGATCGCGAGTGGCTGGGAGGAGTGTGCCTCAATATAGGATGCATCCCCTCGAAGTCGCTCCTGAAAAACGCCGAGCTTGCGCATATCCTCCGAGAACGAGGCGATGACTTCGGATTTTCAATCGATGGCCTGAAGTTAGATTACGGAAAGGCGGTTGAACGCAGCCGCGAGGTCTCGGATCGCCTGGTGAAGGGGGTCGGGTTCTTAATGAAGAAGAACCAGATCGACGTTCACATGGGCGAGGCAGTCATCCGCTCAGCGAGTTCGATTTCTGTTACGAACTCCGAAGGGGAAGGTACCGAGCTCGGGGCGAAAAACATCGTTGTTGCCACAGGCGCTAGCCCGGCCTCCATACCCGGATTAGAGATGGATGGGCAGCGCGTGCTGAGCTATCGAGAGGCCATCCTCCAAACAAAGGCTCCAAAGTCGGTGCTGATCGTGGGCTCCGGTGCGGTGGGTCTTGAGTTTGCTACAGTCTGGAATAGCTATGGGGTTGAGGTCACCATCGTGGAGATGCTCCCGCGGATCGCGCCATTGGAAGACGAGGACGTTAGCAAAGAACTTGCGAAAGAGTTCCGCAAGCGCGGGATCAAGATCAATGTCGGCACGAAGGTGGAAGACATCGAAGTGTTGAAAACCAAAGTGAAGGCGAAGGTCTCAAGCGAATCTGGCGAGGAAGTGCTGGAGGCAGAGCAAGCCCTGGTGGCGATCGGTTTTCGACCCAACACGGCCGGGCTTGGGCTAGAGGACCTCGGCGTCCAGATCAACGAAGCCGGGATGATCGATATCGACGAAAAAATGGCTACTAATGTGCCAGGCGTCTGGGCCATCGGCGATGTGACGGGGAAGCTGCAGCTGGCTCACGTAGCGACGGCGATGGGTATCGTGTGTTCCGAAAACATCGCAGGAGTCGATACGATCGAGCTCAATTACGAGATGATGCCTCGAGCCACGTACTCCCACCCACAAATTGCTTCTTTCGGCATGACCGAAGCGCAAGCCGAACAGCGCGGATACGAGGTGCATGTCGGTAGATTCCCCTTTCTAGCGAATGGAAAATCATTGGGAATGGGAGAGACCGCGGGTTGGATTAAGCTGATCTCCGATGCCCGATACGGCGAGATTTTAGGAGCCCATTTGATCGGTCCGGAAGTCACCGAGCTGCTGCCAGAACTGACCCTGGCCCAAAACATGGAGCTGACTCTGGCTGAAATTGCACGCAATGTCCACGCGCATCCCACCCTCAGCGAAGCTATTATGGAGGCCGCGCATGTCGCTGAAGGGCAAGGAATTCATATTTAGTACTCTTGAAGCCACCTCCGAAGATTCGGACGTGGACCGTGCGGCGAGAAGTTAAGGAGGATTTTGATGAGCGATCCCCAAATCTACAGCGGGTTGGAAGGCGTATATGTCACAACGACTCGTTTAAGCAAGGTCAACGGCACGGCAGGCGTGCTCACCATCGCCGGTTTTCCATTGGAAGAGCTTGCCCCCAACGCCACCTTTGAGGAAGTGTTGTATTTGATGTGGTTCGACCGGCTGCCTTCTGTTGCGGAGCTGGACGAACTCCGCACCGAGCTAGCCAACCTGCGCGCGATTCCTGAGCCCACTGTCGATTTGCTAAGAGCCGCTGCAGAGAAGAAGCTCCCGACTATGGATGCGCTGCGCATGGGAGTGGATTCGCTAACACTGGTTGACGCCGACCCTTCAGATACATCGCCTGAAGCTGATATGCGTCGAGTGAAATCGGTCACTGCGCGTATCCCGACTGTGATTGCGGCTTATTGGCGCTTGCTCAATGGCGAACAGCCTGTGGCGCCAAAGACGGACGACCGGCACGCGGCAAATTACCTCTACATGCTCAAGGGCGAGGAAGCCCATCCGGATGCGGTGCGCGCATTGGAAACTTATATCAACACGGTGGTGGATCACGGATTGAACAATTCGACCTTCACCTCGAGAGTGATCATCAGCACCCGCTCCGACATTGTGTCTGCAGTGGTTGGGGCGATTGGCTCGCTCAAGGGGCCGCTGCATGGCGGAGCTCCAGGTCCGGCGCTCGATATGGTATTTGAGATCCGCGACCGGGCGGAGGCCTCGGGCAAGAGCATCAGTGAGGAGGCCGATCTATGGGCGCGCGAGGTGGTTGGCGGCGGCGGCCGGATTATGGGGTTTGGCCATCGCGTATACAAAGTCCGAGATCCCCGCGCAGACGTTTTGGGATCGGCCGCAGTGATGCTATTTGAGGGATCAGGCGACACCGCACTGTATGACGATGCAACTACATCGGAAGACGCAGTGCTGGAGGTGTTGGCGGAGTTGAAGCCGGATCGCAGCATCAAGACTAATGTCGAGTTTTACACGGCGCTTGTGTTGCATGGCGTAGGAATGGCGACCGATCTATTTTCGCCCACCTTCGCCGTCGGGCGAGTAGGCGGATGGACGGCACATATCCTTGAGCAGATTGCGGAAGCACGCCTGATGCGACCAAGAGCGGCCTATAGCGGCGAGCTGGATCGAGTGTGGGTGCCGGTGGAGGAGAGGGGAAATGGCGGCAGTTGAGCAAGTCAAACGAGCCAAAGAGCTTTCGAAGCACAGCATACTATCCAAGCCCAATGTCGTAGGCGTGGGCTATGGCTACAAAGATAAGGGCGGTCAACGCACCGATGAGTTGTGTGTAGTTGCCCTGGTGAGGGTCAAACTTCCTAAATCGTCGCTCAAGGCAGACGAGTTGATACCAGCCACCTTCGATGGGGTCTCGACGGACGTAGTCCAGGTCGGGGACATTCGGGCGCTTCAGGCCCGGTCGGATCGCTGGCGGCCCGCTCCGGGAGGGGTGAGCATCGGGCACTATCAAATCACAGCCGGTACCCTCGGAACCGTGGTGCGGGATGCGGCCACCGGACAGCGGCTGATCCTATCCAACAACCACGTGCTGGCAAATAGCAACGACGCTCAGATCGGAGATACCGTTGTTCAGCCCGGTTCGATCGACGGTGGACATGCGATATCCGACAAGATCGCGGAGTTGGAGCGGTTTGTCCCGATTGAGTTCATCAGTGAGCCATCCAATTGCGGGATCGCAAATAGCGTTGCGGATGCGGCCAATTTTGTTGCCCGTCTTCTGTCTTCGCGATCGAAGCTGGTACCGGTTCGAGAAAATCCGGCCGCGGTCAATCAAGTGGACGCTGCGGTGGCACGGCCGGTGGACGATAGCGATGTCTTGAACGAGATCCTAGACATCGGCGAGGTCAGTGGCACAGCCGAAGCGACGCTCGGAATGGGGGTAAGGAAATCCGGAAGGACTACCGCCTTCACCACTGGCGCGATCACCGTGCTTGAAGCGACTATCGATGTGACCTACGGCGAGGACCGCAAAGCTCGTTTTGAAGGCCAGATTGTCAGCACCCCGATGTCCCAGGGGGGCGATTCAGGATCACTGCTGGTGGCCGCTGACTCGCTGCAAGCTGTTGGTCTTCTTTACGCAGGCTCGAACCAGGCCACGATCTTCAATTCCATCGGGGATGTGCTCGCCGCCCTAAGCATCGAGATATGAGTTCCGATCCTGCGCTCGAACGTGCCCGCGAAATCTCCCGAACTCATTCAAATGCGCTGTTAGCCAAGCCGAATGTGGTGGCGGTAGGCCTTGGGTATTTAAATGACTCACCATCGGAGCTGACTCTGGTGGTTATGGTCAACCAAAAAGTCCCGTTAAGCGCGCTGGCCAAAAATGAGATCGTGCCCAACGAGATCGAGGGACTTCCGGTCGATGTACGAGTGGTGGGGGAAGTGAGTGCGCAAGACGGCGCAGAAGAACCCGCGGAAGACGCGGGAAATTAGCTCGAAGCCAAAGGAGACGAGATGAAACCGGTTGAAGAACAGACAGTCAAAGCGCTTTCGTGGCAAATGATCTACGGAAACTATCGCTCCAAGCTGGGGGCTGAGGGCTGGGAACAACTGGAGCAATCGGTCGGGGCGCCGAATTTCAAGAAAATGGACTCCGATGAAGATACGCCCATGGGTCCGTTCAACGAAGCGGTGCTCCATATCGATCGAGAACTTGGTGATGGCGATGGTTCGATGGTCGAAGAGATCACCGTGGCCTCGGTCGACCGCTGGGCGAGCATCTTTCGCAATTTAGTAAAGCAGCTTCAGGGGCGACCGCAGAAGATTATGGAGATATTCTGCACCGAAGTACACCCCTACTTCTTGAACGATTTTGGGGCCAGCGAGATCGTGGAATCGGCTCCGGACCACTTCGTACTGAAGTTGGACAATGGACTGCTGGAGGGATTTAAGATTGGCCTGATCGATGGCTTCGTCGACATCGTCGGGGCGGATGCGGTGATCGAGCGACGGAACGGCGACTATCACGTGAGCTGGACCGTCCGTGAAGAGACGCCAGAGCCTTCCCGGTGGGCGCTCTTTGTCAATGCGACTCGGCTGCCTTTCCTGACCGCAACGGTGGTCCCAGTTCTGCTGGGAACCATGATCGCCTGGGAAGAAGGCAGCTTCAATTTCGGACTTTTTGTGCTGGCGTTGCTCGGAGCATCGTTCTTCCAACTCGGTACCAATGTGATGAACGACTATTTCGATCACACGAGTGGGGTCGACGAAGCGAATCTAACACCCACGCCGTTCGCTGGTGGATCGAGACTGGTCCAGCGCGGCCTGGTCGAGCCGAAGAGTCTGCGCAACCTCGCCTGGGGCTTCTATGCAGCTGGGATCGTTGTCGGGGCTATCCTGGTGGCGCTGACTGGTCCAGAGTTGCTGGTGTTTGGCCTGATTGGCTTTTTACTGGGCTTCCTGTACACCGCGCCACCAATTCGGCTGGTTCATCATGGGGTAGGGGAAATCGCGGTGGGCCTGGGATTTGGCCCGGTCATGGTGCTGGGCGCCTACTGGGTGCAGACCCAGCAGCTGAGCACCGCCGCTTTGTACGCTTCGATCCCAGTAGCGATCTTGGTTGCAGCTATTTTGTATATCAACGAGATCCCGGATCGCATGTGGGATGAGAAGGCTGGCAAACGTACGCTCATCACCCGCATTTCACCGGATACAGCCGTAACCGGTTACGCGGTTCTGATCGTGGCGGCCTACCTATCGATTGTTCTGGGGGTGGCACTCGGAATCACGCCGCCGGCGACCCTGATCGCACTGCTCACCATCCCGATGGCATGGAGTGCATTCAAGACCCTTCGTCGACATCATGGGTTCCCGTATCGGTTGATCCCGGCTAACGCCAACACCGTCTTTTTACACTTCTTCACCGGATTGCTGCTGGCGGGCGGGTATTTAATTTCCGGTTTGTTCTAAACATGAAGGCAAGCAAGAAGCAGACGGGGCGGCCACTGGCCGCCCCGTTTTTATTCTCTTAGATCGAATTCAATTGGTGTTCTGACCCGGGACCGGATCCTTGCCCGAGCTTCGCGGGTCCAGGTAGTGCTTCTCAGTGAGACCTTTCTTACGCATCGCCATGCCGGTGATCGCTTCCTGGATGATCCGCAGTCCGTTGAGCGCGGTTGTATAGCCAGGATCCCAGCCTGGAGCTACCTCCACCAGCTCCATGCCCACGACCGGCGTTTCGGCGCACAGCCTTCGGACAAGCGGGAACGCCTCGCGAGTCGTCAGCCCTCCCGGCTCCGGGGTTCCTGTTCCAGGCGCAAACGCCGGATCAAGCGAATCGATATCGAATGAGAGGAAGATGTACTCTGGCCCATCGAGCGCCTCGTTGATGGCGCGTTCCATCACAGGATCAAATCCATCCGCCTCCACCTCGGCCATGTAATGCGATTTAATCTCGTGCTCTCGCATCCACATCATGTCGTCATCATGTGGGACGTATCCGCGCAAGCCGACCTGGACAAAGTTCTTTCCCTTGACGAACCCATCTTCAATCAATCGGCGTACAGGCGTCCCATGGGTGATGTGATGCCCAAAGTGGTTGTCGCTGGCATCGTAGTGCGCGTCAAAGTGGATGATGCCG
>CAYZXF010000039.1:0-1695 GCA_964482355.1 uncultured Anaerolineaceae bacterium
TCTTCCATCGTAATCTGGCCGCGCAGGAATGCTCCCTCTTCGGTGGAGAAGCTAGTGGTCACCACGTCTCCCCAGACCCGGCCGGTCCTGGTAATTTCGACCTTCCCGGCCGTGATGTCGCCCTTCACGGAACCTGCGACAATAACGGTAGCCGCACGAATATGCTCACTGGTAACTCGCCCTTGCTCTCCGATCACCACCAGTCCACGCAGTGCAATCTCTCCATCAAAAGCGCCATCGATTCGGATACCCCCCGTGCCGGTCAGTGTTCCTTGCCAGGCCACGCCGGAACCGAGTATCGAATCTACCCGCTCGGTGGAATCGCGAATTTCTGTGGATCGCTCGCCGGAACGCCTGAATACCATTTACCCCACCTTGTATCCGATCTGTCTTAAAAAAGCGCGGCGTTGTTCGGCATCCGCTTCGGTTTCGATCCCCTTCGTCTTTGTTCCGTCGATTACCCCCAGCACACCACGACCCTGCTCTGTCTCGGCCACCACGACTTCGACCGGGTTAGCCGTAGCGCAATAAATCCGGCAGACCTCGGGCACATTCTTTACAGCGTTGAGTACATTGATCGGAAAGGCGTTACCCAAAAATATGATGAAGACATGGCCCGTGGAGAGCGCCATGGCATTCGCCTTTGCCAGATCGGTGAGCTCAACGGAGGTCCCAGCGGCGCGGACCAGGGCCGGTCCCGACGCCTCGCAAAACGCCAGCCCAAATTCGATACCGGGCACTGCGGTAACCAGCGCTTCCTGGAGATCCTCAACGGTCTTTATGAAATGGGATTGCCCCAGGATCAAGTTGAGTTCGTCTGGGTTGTCGATCTTGACGGTTTGCAGATCCATGTTTCACCCTCTAAAGAGAATGCGGAGCGGTTAGTACGCTCCGCATTAACGTCTGCTCGGGTAGCGCGAGTGAGCAACTATGGAAGAGACGACGCAAGCCTACTCGGCCAAAGAGCGGATGAACTCCTCGATGTCAACCGCCGCCAGGGTAGTGATCCTGATCGATCCTCGCGCAGCGAGCTTCACCGAGGCTTTGGCTATCGTAGCGTTGCTATCTGCTTCCACGACATTCACAAAGTCATAGTGTCCCAGGGTGGCGTACTGCGCGATGACCTTTACCCCGGCTTTTTCCAACTCGGAATTGACTTCCTGAATGCGCTTCGGTTTCTTTGAAACTGTCTTGGCGCCCGAGTCGGTCAGGTTGCTCAGCATGATGTAGGTCGGCATGGTTACTCCTCCTCATAGACAGAATAGAATTCCCTCATTGTAAATCAGGCGGCGTGAAGCTCGTAGCCCAGCATGTCCGCGAATTGGCGCACGCTGGCAGGGCTATGACCCGCGAAGTGATTATTGAAGTAGCCATATACATCGACGCCATCGTCCAGAAATCGGGAAACGCGCTCAGCCCAGCGGCCGAGCACTTCCGATCGATCGATCTGAATTCGGTCAAACTCATTGATGTCCGCTCGCCGGCCAAGCCAGCGAACGACGGTAAAGTCCGCGGTTAGCCAATCCAGCTGCGGCATGTAGTGCAAGTCTTGCAGTACGAGCGCCACGTTGTGCTGCGAGAGCATCTCCCCTAGATTGGGTTCAAGCCACTTTCGGTTGCGAAGTTCAACAGCGTAGCGTGGGCCGGCCGGCAGCGAACCGAGAAAGGCATCCAGACGATCAAAGTTGCTGGGCT
>CAYZXF010000040.1:0-4568 GCA_964482355.1 uncultured Anaerolineaceae bacterium
TATTACACGCTGCTTTGGGCATGGCAGGCCGTTGCCGGAGGAGGCCCGCTCGCGGTCCGTGCGCTTTCAGTCGTCCTGGGGCTGGTGTTGGTTTATTTGGGATACCGTCTGGCTCGACAGCTTTTCGATGAGCGTATTGCAACGGTAGCCGCCCTGGCTCTGGCGCTGTCGCCATTTCAAGTCCACTACTCTCAAGAAGTGCGGATGTACGCACTGTTGGCTGTACTGCTCCTGGGAGCTACCTTTGTCTACTGGAAGGCGCTTGAGGGCGGATCTCTCCGATACTGGTTGGCATTTGCCGTTCTTGGAGCGGCAGCCCAATACACGCATACGCTCGCGGGCCTGTTTTTGATTCCGCTGGGATTGACGCCGCTCTGGCGCCGCCAATGGTCGAATCTCGGGAAAACCGTCTTGGCTGGGCTTCTGGCCATTTTGCTGTACCTACCATGGCTGATTTACCTGCCAAGTCAGATTTCTCGAGTGCGATGGGCTTATTGGATTCCCCAGCCTGGGATCGATGAACTGGTTCGAACTTGGCTGGTATTCGCGGCTGGCCTCCCGGTTCCGCAAACATTGCTGGCATTCATCTTGTTCGGCACTGTCCTGGCCACCACACTCGGGGTCTGGGGAACCTTCCGAGGTTGGCGCATGCAGGACACGAGCCTCCGAAATGGGGTGTGGTTGTTGTATCTGGCGATTGCGCCGGTTTTGCTGATGTTCGTGCTTTCAACCTGGCAGCCGGTTTACCTGGAGCGCGCGCTGCTGACCTCTGGGGCCGTATTTCTGCTTTGGTTGGTCTGGGCCCTCAGCGCCCCGAGACTTTCCGAGCTCTTTGCGTGGACAGGTCGCATCGCGCTGTTCGGTACGTTTGCAATGGGGCTCATCGGTTTCTACACCCACCTAGGATTCCCATATGCACCCTGGACATCGCTCAACGAGGCCCTAAGCGCCGAGGTGCAGGATCAGGAATTGGTGCTACATAGCAATAAAATAACCGCTCTGCCTTCCCAGTACTACGCCAAGCGCATCGCTGAAACCGGGCAAGCGGCGGACGGGACCAGTAAACCCGTGCTCGTGCACCACTACTTGGCTGACGCGCCGGGATCCGGATCCGACACCTTGGCCCCCGCCACACAACAGGTTTTGGGATTCCTTGCGGAGCCCGAGCTAACAACTGCGGTGGGGGAGACGACCGGCATTTGGTTCATCGTCTTCTCTCGGGAAGAGCTTGAGTATTTGGCCGATGGTTTTCGAGCACACCCCTCACTTGCGTGGTTGTCCACACACTTCACCCTGGATTCGGTCACCCAATTCGGGGAACTGGAGGCATACCACTTCGTCAGATGACAGCGCGAAGAAGGCTGCTGGCGCTCTACGCGATTGGTCTGCTTGTCTATGGTGCGGCTGCGTTTCGCGTTGAGAGCCCCGGATACATGGACGCGGACTACTACTATGCCACCGCGCTTCAGCTGATAGACGGACAGGGCCTGACAGAACCGTTTCTTTGGAACTACCTGGATGATCCAGCTGGTCTCCCGCACATCTCACACCTCTACTGGATGCCCCTTCCATCGATGATTGCGGCAGGAAGCATGCTGCTGGGGGATTCGACCTTCCGCTTCGCCCAGCTGCCGTTTGTTTTGCTCGCCGCGCTTTTGCCGCCTCTATCCGCAACCTATTCTCACCGACTCACGCGGGATGGAAGGTTGGCCTGGATGGCCGGCTTGTTTGCTGCCTTCCCAGGCTTTTTCCTGCCTTTTTTGGTCACCATCGACTCGTTTGCAGTCTTTGCGATCGTCGGCAGCGTCTCCCTTTGGCTGCTGGGGCGCTCAGTCAAGGAGCCGACCATCGCCAGATGGTTCATTTCCGGCTTGTTGATTGGGATTGGTGCGTTAGCCCGAGCAGACGGCTTGCTCCTGCTGGGCGTGGGCCTACTGGCCGTTTATTGGTCACGACAGCGTCGAATTTCCGGCAGCCTGGCTCTGACATTCGGAGTTCTAGCTGTAATGGGGCCATGGTGGGCACGAAATCTAACTGAAACCGGAGCGTTTCTGAACCCAGGCAGCCAACGTTTGCTTTGGATGCTGGAATATGATGACCTATTCGCTTTCCCGGCCTCCGATCTCACCTTTGCGCGTTGGTGGGAAGCCGGGCTGCTCGCAGCCGCACAGGCTCGGCTGGTAGCGCTGTCGACAAATGTTCAGCGGCTGACTGCCGAAGGCGGGTTAATCCTTTTGGTGCCTTTCATGGTCATAGGCGCGGTTCGAAAGTGGCGGCACCCGTTTGTTAGGCTCGGCATTGTTTACCTTGGTGGGCTGTTCGTCATCATGACCCTGATCTTCCCATTTGTTGGGCCGCGAGGGGCGCTCTTTCACTCCATGTCAGCTGTGATGCCCATGCTCTGGGCGATAGCGCCACTCGGGATTCGGACGGGAGTATTTTGGCTTGGCGCCAGGCGAAACTGGGACCGAAGGCAGGCCTGGCGGGTGTTTGGAACGAGCGCGGTGGTGCTGGCGGTACTGCTAACCCTCGGTCTCTACGCCACCCGGTTTTTCGGGGAGGGGGATTCCTGGAACGCTAGTGCGCAGACCTACCTGGCCGTTGCAGCGACAATCCCGGAAGGTGACAATTCCGTGGTGGCAGTAAACAATCCCCCCGGTTTTTTTGCGCATAGCCAAATAAGCGCCGTCGTAATTCCCTCTGGTACGGAGCAGACGCTCAAGAAAGTGGTGGAATCCTTCAACGTTGGTTGGGTGGTTCTGGAAGCCAATCATCCGTCAGGCTTGGACTCGCTGTACGCTGACCCCAGCTCAGCGACATGGCTCACGTTGGTCGAGACCGTTCAAACGCCTGGAAGCAATCCGGTACTCATACTCAGGGTGGATCGATAGTGCGCAGATGGACCGTCGTCGCAGCGGCGACATTCGCGACTCTTCTCACAGGCATTGTGTATCTGGTGGTTGCGAACAGTAGCTTCGGGCTTGGATTTCCACTTGACGACGCGTGGATCCATCAAACCTATGCTCGAAATCTAGCAGAACTTGGTCAGTTTGCGTTCATCCCGGGAATTATCAGTGCGGGTTCGACCGCTCCCCTGTGGTCGGCGCTAATCTCCCTTGGCTACCTCGCCCGGCTCGATCCTTTATTCTGGGCCTACTTTGGCGGGCTTGCGCTCCTTGCAACTTCGGCAGTGATCGCCGCTCGCTGGTTTGCCGTGCGGCTCCCCGAGCGCGCGAATCTGGCATGGACCGTGGCCGTGCTTGTCGCACTGGAATGGCACCTGGCGTGGGCCAGCCTGTCAGGAATGGAGACGTTGGCCCTGGCGGCCATCGCCCTGCTTTGTTTCTATTGGCTTGAGGGTCGTCGGGTGGGCATTTTCATCATCGGATTAGTGATCGGAGTCGGGGTGTGGATCCGTCCCGACGCGCTGACTCTAGCTTTGGCACCGGTCGCCTATATGGCGATTCGGGATCGAGAAAAGCACGTTAAGCCGTGGCTGCGCCTGGGCCTTGGAATGGCGATTCCGCTAATAGCGTATCTGGCATTTCAACGCGGGCTATCGGGCGAGCTCTTACCAAACACGTTCTTCGCCAAACAGGCTGAATACGCAGTATTGCGGGAGATTCCATTGGTTGTTCGGATGCTGACCCAGATCGGAATTCCCGGCGAGTGGCTTGGGGAACCCGGCTTGCAAACCGGTGGGCCGCTCATCGGGGTGCTGATCGTGCTCGTGCGCGGGCTGCTCATTTCCATTCGAAGCTCCATTCGCTCGAGACAATGGTCCCAGCTCATTCCGCTGACGTGGGTGGGTCTCTATTTAGCGCTCTATGCTATTCGCTTGCCGGTCACATACCAGCATGGACGATATGCCATTCCGGTAATCCCGGTCCTGCTTGTGCTTTCACTCGAAGGCATGCTGCGCTGGATCGAACCAC
Organism: uncultured Anaerolineaceae bacterium; assembly: GCA_964482355.1. Classification (GTDB taxonomy): domain Bacteria; phylum Chloroflexota; class Anaerolineae; order Anaerolineales; family E44-bin32; genus JADFRG01. The sequence goes on from CAYZXF010000040.1 coordinate 3,936, forward strand.
GATCCCGCGTAGTTGAAAAGCGGGTTGCATCCCGAGCGTGGATCCTTGTGGTTGCGATCTCGGGCGTAACTTTCTGGCTGATCGGGGCAGGGGCGTATGCCCGCGATGTTGCCATTATTGAGAGCGAAATGGTGGCGACTGCGCGCTGGATCCAAGGCAACACTCCGGAGAACGCCATCGTGGCAGCTCACGACATTGGGGCCATTGGATATTTTTCCAACAGAGACTTAATCGACCTTGCCGGACTGATCTCGCCGGAGGTCATTCCGTTCATCCGGGATGAGCAGGCGCTGGCCGGATACCTCGACCAGGTCGGCGCCGAATATTTGGTTACCTTTCCTGGTTGGTATCCTGAGCTGACCGCCGGACGACTGCCGCTGTTCGTAACGGGCGCTCCATACAGCCTCGCAGCCGGCGGCGAAAACATGGCTGCCTATAGCTGGAGCCGATAAGCTCGCTCCAGCTGCGTAACTCGCCTACCGGTTTTGCTATACGGTAGCCGCCGAACCCAATCCTGATTTCCTCGACTGTCTAAAAAACCGCGCTGTGCTATACTCGCCGCCATTATCCTAGGGGAAGGGTAGTCCATGAAAGAGGTCACCGTTCTTATCGTGGACGATCATCCGCTTTTTC
>CAYZXF010000041.1:0-7939 GCA_964482355.1 uncultured Anaerolineaceae bacterium
CCTGCTGCGAGCTAGGGAGCTGGACACTGACCACCGCCCAAGGCCCGGTTCCATCCTCTGGATCGGGTTGGATTTCAGCGCCAACGGTTACTTCTCCCTCATCGACGGCCTTAACCGCCTGGCCGATAGCTCCGCTGATCATTTGGACCACCTGATGTCTTCCAACCCTGACCGCCGGTAGGTGAGCAGGGTACTCCGCGACGACGGTTACCGGCTTATCGCCGGCTAGTCCCGCGGCCTCTGCAACAGCTTTTTCCAGCGCTTGAGGTAGGTCGGTTCGCTGATCGGAGATCTCGGACATCAAATGATTGCTCTCGGTATCCGCAGAGTCTTACAATTCTGCCTTTCTCGATCTAGAATGGCAAACATGGAAGCACTGGTCGCAGCGGCCAAGATCGGCAAATACGCGACTTCGGAAAGTGGAGACACCCTTGAAATGATCGAGCGCCCATCGGGTGGCGTCTCGTTCGTATTGGCGGACGGCCAGCGTTCTGGGAAACCTGCCAAAGCGATTGCAAATGTCGTCACGCGCAAGGCCCTCAGCCTCCTGGCCGATGGCGTAAGAGATGGTGCTGCCGCCCGTGCCGCTTCAGACTACCTCTATACATATCGATCGGGAAAGGTTGTCGCTACGCTTAACATCCTATCAATTGACACTCACAGTCAAACTATGGTGATCGTCCGAAACAACCCTGCTCCCGTTCTGGTTATTGAAGATGGAACGCTCCGAGCGCTCGACACGCCTTCCGTGGCAGTTGGTTCCCGAAAAGGTATTCGTCCAGAAATTCAAGAAATTCCGCTCCATGAAGGATTGCGGGCTGTCGTATTTACCGACGGATTGACCCACGCCGGGGACCGCAAGGGACAGCCTCTGGATATTGTCGGTTGCATCGAGGAGCTTAGCCGCGGAGCTGAAGCTGCACCCTCCTACTGGGCTGATCACCTTCTGGAACAAGCGCTTCTCGCCGACGATTCAAGAGCCGCAGATGACATCACCGTGCTCGTAGCTGCAATTCAATCAGGATCCGGAGACGATGTGCGGCACCTTTCAGTGCAGCTCTCGTTCTAATGACCGTCGGCACTCGCAACGGTGAATTCATCATTGCCATTGTTGGGCCGTGTGCCTCTGGTAAATCAACCTTAGCTCGAGGCCTTGCGGAACAAGGCATTCGCGCCAGGCAGGTCGTTCAGGAACATTCCTTTGTTCCGGAGATGTGGCAAGTGATCGCCCAGCCCGATCTTCTGGTCTACCTTGACGCATCGTTTCAGACATGCAGCCAGCGTAAGAAACTCAACTGGCGTCAGCGCGACTATAAAGAGCAACTACTCCGGCTGGCCCACGCTAAAGATAACTGCGACATTCTTGTTCAGACCGATGGTCACTCTGAGGCCTCCGTCCTGGATGAAGTTCTTTCGCGCCTGCCCTTCAATCCGCGGCCCTCAAGCTAGGACAAACCCCGACTTAAGTATTTTGTCTGATTGCCGCAGTGACTGGAGCAAATCGTTACATCGAGGAGTTCCGCTCGACTATTTCATTGCCCGAACGCGGTCCCCACCATTTATGGCTATGCGCAAGCATTAGCTGAGCTCGAGCCGATACCCAAAGCCTCGAACCGTAATGAGTAGCTTCGGTTCGTCTGGATCCTGTTCGATCTTTTGGCGCAGGAACCAGATGTATCGGCGGAGCGCGCTCCCACCCTTCTGCCGATAATCTCCCCAGACTTCAGCAACAAGGTCCTCCTGGGAGATCGCCGCGCCCGGGCGCTGGGCTAGCGCCGATAGCAGTCGAAATTCGGTGGGGGTGAGAGCGAGCGGTTCGTCGTTTAGAGTAGCTTCCCGTCTGCGTGTATCGACTGCCACTGGCCCTGCCTTGAGCAGGCTGCTCTCCTCGCCCTCCTCGCTGCCTGCACGTGCGAGTACGGCTTGGATTCGAGCAGCGAGCTCAGCCAGGCTGAATGGCTTCGTCACATAGTCGTCAACTCCCAGTCGAAACCCTCGCAGCTTGTCAGCCTCCGATGATTTGGCAGTGAGCATGATTACCGGTGTGTCTGATAATTCTCGCAGACGAGCGCTTACTTCCCATCCATCCATGCCGGGCATCATGAGGTCGAGAACCACCAGATCCGGACGTTCATCGTAGAACAGCTTAAGCGCCTTGGTGCCTCGATCCGCGGTGATCACCTGAAAGCCCTCACCCTCCAGGTATTCGCGCATGAAACCCAGCAAGGTTTTGTCGTCATCAACCGTTAGGATGGTTGCCACTATTTGGCCTCAGCCTCCGGCAACCAGAATACAACCCGGGCGCCGGTATTCTCGTTCGGTTCCGCTCGAATTCCTCCACCCATTGCTTCCAGTAATTTACGGGCCATAGGAAGACCCAGCCCATGTCCATAAACTTCTCGCGCGTCGCTGCTGTCCAACCGATGAAACATTTCGAAGACTCGCTCACGTTCTTCGATCGGAATCCCCGGCCCCGAGTCGCTCAAGCTCACTCTAACAAATCCGTTTTCTGCCTCCGCGTCCAAGATCAAATTCCCTTTCGGCGCATATTTTGTAGCATTGTCCAGCATATGATGGAGGACGCTCTTTAGTCCCCGTTCGTCGGCCATTAGCAAAGGCAGTTCAGCAGGGAGATCTGATTGAATTCGGTCGATTTCGGTCATTTGAGAGATCACGTCTGAGGCAATCCGTTCGAGCTCCACCGGCTGCAAGTGAATCGGAAACCGGCCGGCTTCGAGGGCGGAAATGTCCAAAATGGCCTCCACCAGGGCGCCAAGGCGTTCGGTCTCCTCCTGCACTACATGCAATCCTTCCGATCCGATCTCCGGATTGCGATCCATTGTCAGTTCGATACCGGTTCGAATATTGGTCAGAGGCGCTCGGAGTTCATGAGATACGAGGGCGACAAATTCCGATTTCAGCTGATCGAGTTCTTTGAGTTCCTCGTTTAACCTCTCCAGATCGGATACCGTTTTTTCCAGTTCGGCTGTTCTAACACCCACCTTCTGTTCCAGCCTGTGATTAAGCTGCTCGAGCTGTGCTCGCGCTTGGGCCACTTCGTCAAGCGCTGTTTCCAACTCTTGCGCATACTGCTTCAACTCTCTTTGGCCAATAATCACCCCCTGCCGGGCGACTAGTAGGAGACCTAAGGTTGACGCAGCGGCAATTGCGAGCCAATCCACTTGCCGGGTCAACCACCACCCTAAAATGACGGAGCCTACCGCCACATAAGTAAGCGCCAGCGGGAGTATCGGTTCGATTCGTGAGAGCGCTCTCTGAGCCGAAGAGCGCGCAGCTCCCCTCCGCCTGTCGGTCTTTTGCGTACGCAATCCAACGCTCAGCATGATTAATGCGGCACCAATCCAACCAACTTCAATTATTCCCACGGTTGTGATCTCATCCTGTAGGCGGGCATATGCGTTGGCCAGATCGGCGACCATCAGAATTGTGGCAGCCGCTGTCAAGAGCAGAAAGCTCTGCCATCTCTCAACCGACGAGCTACGAATGGCTAGCCGAAGGAATAAAATCACCAGGATGGAATCAAGTATTGGCGCAATGGCGGCCCAGATCAGCGAGATCGAATTGCCAATACCTACCGCCAGAGCCGGTCGAAGGAAGATGATCCAGGCCAACGCTCCGACAGCCAGAGCCAGGATCGCAACGTCAAGGATTTCTCTCACACGGCCAAACCGCTCGGGGTGCTGCTGTCGATAGGTGGCAGCGCCGGTCAAAGCTGCAAGGGACCCTGCCAGATAGATGAGATCCGAGGCAGCCGGCAGGGTGGGCGGCTGACCGCTCATGAGACGGATCCCGAGATCTAGCGCGCTGGCGGCGGCCCAGAGAGCAGCTCCGACTCCAAGATAGCTCCAGATTCGCTGAGGTTGCTGCTGGTGGCGTGCTACAGCCAGCAGTGCGAGGGACGCCGCGGCGCGAGATGAAATCACCCCGAGCATGCCAAGTAGCTCCTGTGCTAAGGAAGGGGGAGCGAGCAGCAGCCACGCGGCGTAAGCCGCGAGCCCTAGAATAGGCAGATGGATGACCGGGCTCCAAGCATGTTGAAGTCGTTGGACCATTGAGGCCATTCTAGCCGTAGAGTGGCGGGAAGCAAATAGAAGCCGAAAGAAAGAGGCCCCGCCGAGGCGGGGCCTAGTGTGATCCCTGTAAATTCTCCCCAATGATTTGGGAGCCTTAGATCGCTGTTATCCGTCTCCCCAACCATTCGGCGTCGATGTAGGTCCTCCCGGCGGAGTGTTCGTGGGTACCGGTGTGTCCGTGGGCTCCGGCGTGTCGGTCCAAGACGGATCCGGTGTATTGGTCGGAACCTTTGTCGCCTTGGGGGGCTTGGGAGTATTCGTCGGGGCGGGGGTTGGCGACGGACCCGGTGTAATCGTTGGAGGCACCGGCGTCGCTGTTGGCGCTATCGGCTCATCTTCGACCATACTGATAGCCTTGGCGGGACAGGTGCCCCAGCCAGGGAAGTTGAAATTTAGCGTGACTTTAAAGCTTCCCCAGATTCCGAGCGGTGGCGGGTTCTTGACCTTGGAGCTCCAATTCTCGTTTTTATTCCCGACGATCACTACATTGCTGCTAATTGGGCCGATTATTGCGTTATCGCTATCTCCACCCCAGTATTTAATTTTGGCGAACTTGAAGTAGTCGATCTTGGCTGATCCATTCTTATCCGGTTCCCATTCCAGGATCGTGCTAATAAGTTTCGCGGCGGCATTATTCTTGTTCTCCACCCGGAACTTGATCTCATTGCCGTTTTTTATTTCCATTTTCTTGAGATTGAGAAGTCCGCAATCCGGCAACGGCGTGGCTGTTGGCGTGTTGGTCGACGTGGGTGTGTTGGACGGCGTCGCGGTTGCCGGCGGAGTGGGCGTATCGGACGGTGTAGGTGTGTTGGACGGTGTTGGGGTAGGCCCTGAAGCGGTTGCCGGCAATCCAACAACTCGGGCGGTACGGAATTGCTCCACGATACCCTCTCGTTTTGCGCTGAGATGAAGATCGGGCCACACTGTGCTGAGCATTGGCGTAATCAGCGGATGATCAAAATCGATCGTCACGATGACTCGATCGCCTGGACCTCCACCATCCTCGACTGGCACGCAGTCAGCCGCCGTCGGCGTGTCTGGATCGGAAGGTAAGTAAGCAACGGTCTCCTTACTGGAACAGACGGTGACCTTGAAGTAACCCGGGTCGCCAACTGTCGTGACGGCATCGTTTTTCAGAATGGCAACCGCACCAACTTGGGCGGCCTCCTTTATGGAAGGGATTCTTGCTCCGTCTTCCTGGCTTTCAGTCACACATCCGGTGGCGGGATATAGAACCCAGCATTGGGCGTCGTCAAATTCGCCCGTAACTGCATAACGGACGCCGAAGCGAGCGCCGTTCTCTACGGCCAGCCAAGCATGCAGCACTCGCGCCAGTTCCACAATGACGAAGATCGTTAGCAGCAGTACCGGCAGGATCAGAGCAAACTCAACCAGGCCCTGAGCCCGAGCTTTGCGGCGAGATGTTTGTGGATCGCGGTTTGTCAGCGGGATCTTCATTTCATTTGTCCTCGTTAGTGCGATATCCGAGTGAAGATGCGTGAGGCGATATCTTCGAAAACCTTGATTAGCCCCGCGCCGGTCGGAGAGAAATAGTAGTTTCCACAGCTCTTGCCTTTGCCGGGATCCGGATTGCAAGGATCGGTGGCCGGATTGCCGTCGTCCCCGGCTGCAGCCGCGTAGCGAAGGAAAAACTCCCCGGCTCTTGGCTCGCTAATATCGTCCGGGTTATCGGTTACTAAACTGCCCAGGCCAATGGTGAATATCACGGCGCCCATTCCACCATCCGGATCCACAGTCGCGCAGCCAGGCAGGGGGAAATCGTCACCGTGACAGCCCACGAAATCTGCCTGGTCACGCGCGTAGTCATCGGCATCGTAGTCGGCATCTCCAGAGGCGTGGCGTGTGCCGGCGTCATCGTCGCGGCAGAAGGGTGGGACCGGTTCGCCGGGCCCGCTGTATGTGTTGGCGGGGCAAATCCAGTCGTCCCATGAAGTCGGCGGATTTGCGGTGGCGGCTGCGTTTGCCGCCCCATCCGTGAGCAGGATCACGATCCAGACCGCCTCTTCCCGCATCTCACCCCGATCGCATACACCGTTCCCCGCATCCGCCGGCGGTGGCCCATCATCTATGCAGAAACGTCCACCGGAGTACAGCAGTCCGTCGCCAATGTTGGTCGACATGCAGCCTCTGGGAGTCGAACCTTCACAAAGAGCAGGGTTACCCGCTGGAGAAGGTTCCACCTGGATTTCGTCCAAAACATCGTTTGCGCAATCCGCTTCTTTTGTTGGCCCTGTGTATGGGTTGCAGACCGCCGGCAGGGAGTCGGTATCGGTGAGTTCGAGCGATACAGAGCCCAGCCTGCCAAACGTGACAATAGAAATTCGATCATAGGGGAAGTACATGCGACTTACGAGCCTGTGAGCCGCGTCCCGCACTTCTTCGAAGGGGTGGCAGGTGTTGGGATTAGCCAAGCGTAGTGAGGGAGCTGTGGCGAGTGTCTCCGCTATGCACAAATCGCCGTCGTCATCGAAGGTGCCATCGCCTCCCTCAGTTCCGGGTCCGGTGGTTACGCTACATTCGTCGATGGTGCCATCGCCATCGTTGTCCTCGCCGTCGTAGCACAGATCGATCGACATCGATTCGGACACGTCAATCGCCAGAACCAAGTCTACCGAGGCCGCCTCCGAGATCGAGTTGGCGCGTATGATGGTTGAATGAAATCCAATGATCGGAAGAAAGGCGAAGTTGACCGGCAAGGTCGCCTCAACTTGAACATACTTGCGCGGAGTGTCGGAGCCGGTCGGAGGGTTTGTTCCACCCGGGCAAAGGCTTGGATCGTCATAGAGGGAGCCGGGAGTAGATAGATCACAGATCTGGGCAACCACACCGGAAGGCGCAAGCCCATTGAGCTCGAGAAACTCAACTGACATATTCGAAAGCTCGAGCGGGGTTCGTCCTTCGCGAAATTGGTTGGCGGCTGCCAGGGCGGCCGCATCGGTGGCGCGTCTCAAGTGGCCAACATTGCTAAACAAAATTCCGGCGTCGATGGTCAATCCAACGAACGCCGCGACTCCGATAAATGCGGCCGCCAACAGAACCAGTGCTTGACCGCGTTCAAGATCTTTTCTTGGCATAGCGGGCAGCAATCTCATGGGGTTGGCGTGGGTTCCACGGTCGTGTTCGGCATGATGCTATAGGCGTAGAGAACCAGAGGATCAGGAACAAATGGCGTGATCCAGGGCAGTCCGAGAATCATGTCATATTCATAAAAGATCTCGATGAGCACGAAACCAGAATTAGGGATGAATGCACCGCTCAAAGTACTGTTGGCATCCGCGATCGTCATCTTCGAGGTGTAGTTTCCGCACATGCTTACGCCGGCATCACCGGACCCCACCGGGAATCTCTTGTCGACCGTGTCTCCAAGCACTGAGAAGGCAGAAAGTACAACGTCTCCGTGGATGTCGCTGCAATCGACGGGCTCCGGCGCGAATTCGGGCCACTCGATACGGCCGTCCGAGGCGGACAACAGGGACTGCTTGGCCAGATCCTGTGCGCGATCGTAGAACGCAGGATTGGGATCCATCGGATTACCCGTCGCATCATCTCGAATGGGATCGTCGTTGGCCGAAAATCGGGCTGTTTCTCGCGCAGCGTCTATTATGTCGAGATAGAAGTTCAGCGCGAAGCCGAATTCAATAAGCCCTGAGAGCATCATCAGTAGTATGGGGAGCATGAGCGTGTACTCCACCAGGCTCTGACCGCGCAACCCGCGAATAGATGTCGATTTACTAACTGGGAGTGTATTTCGCAATCGCATATAAATCAAAAGGGGGGCCTTTCGACCCCCCAGATCGGCCCCATCTTAGGGGGGCACCTGGAGC
>CAYZXF010000042.1:0-13531 GCA_964482355.1 uncultured Anaerolineaceae bacterium
AGCTTGATCCCCAACCAGAAATGGTTTGGCTGCACGGTTTCCATGGGCTGAATTTCGGTACGCCCGACCTGCGATGGTTCGGTGAGTGTTGACGGATGGACAAAGCAGAGCGTCGCTACCCTCCCATACTTTTCCTTGTAATATTTTGCGGCTCGTTCAACACGCTTAGAAACCGCTATCGCATCATTTGAGTCAAACCACAGCATCCCGATATTCATAACAAACTCCTCCGCGGTACCGCTTGTCAGTCTTACGAACAGATGTTCTAAGTATACGACCATATGTTCTAGTGTCAAGTCAAGCACCTGCTTAACCGCTGCATGCAGCCCGGGGATTTTGGCCGCTATGCTACAATTCCGCCGATTTCCCCATGGAAGGCGAATCACTACTACCGAACGTACTCGGACTGCTCGCTGTCGGGTTCCTGGTGCTCCTCAACGCGTTTTTTGTAGCTGCGGAATTTGCCCTGGTGAGCGTGCGCCCCACGCGCATCGCGGAACTGGTGGCCAACGGAAATCGAGCCGCACAGTGGGTAGCACGTGGCCTCGAGAATCCAGACCGCTTCATCGCCGCTACTCAGCTCGGCATCACACTGGCCAGCCTTGGCCTGGGATGGATTGGTGAGCCAGCCCTATCTGGGCTGATCGAGCCACTGGTCCAGCTATTCCCAGCCGAATTTGCGACCGCCGCCTCCCACACCGTCTCCGCTGTCATCGCGTTCGCAATGATCACTTTTCTACATGTGGTTGTGGGAGAGCTCATGCCGAAATCCATCGCTCTTCAGAGCCCAGAACGCACCGCGCTGACCGTCGGGCGCCCGTTGTCATGGACCGTTGCTCTTTTCAAACCTATGATCAGGGTGCTGAATGGAACCGGGAATGCATTGCTGCGGATCATCGGAGTCCATCCTGCCGAAGGTCATGAGCTGGTCCACTCCGTGGAAGAACTGAAGATGATCGTCGCCGATAGCGCCGAGGTTGGAGTGGTTGCCGCTTCAGAGCAGGAGATGCTGCACGCGGTGTTCGACTTTCGAGAGTTGCTGGTTCGCCAGGTGATGAGCCCGCGCACGGAGGTTATTTCCGTCGCCTCAGACGCCAGCCTGGGGGGGATCCTGAAAACCTCTGTATCTACCGGTTTTTCCAAACTACCGGTATTTCAGGATGATCTCGACCACGTCATCGGAGTAGTTCATTTAAAGGATGTCGTTGAGGCCATCCAGAGCAATGGTTCAGCAACTGCAAGCGACCTCATGCGTGAAACAATATTCATTCCCGAAGCTGCGCAGCTGGAAACGCTGCTTCAGATTTTCCGTGCCCGGCACCAGCACCTTGCCATCGTGCTCGATGAGTACGGGGGAACCGCAGGTGTGGCGACACTGGAAGACCTGCTGGAGGAAATCTTTGGCGAGGTCAGCGATCCGTTTGATCGCGATATAGAGCTCCAATCGATGCCCGATGGCTCCACCCTTGTAAACGGGCTTACGACGATCGCCGACGTGAACGAGCATTTTGGGTTGAAGTTGTCCGATCCTCACTATGACACTATTGCAGGCTTCATTCTCGGCCAACTCGGGCGCCTGGCAGAACTAGGCGATAACGTCGACGTGGACGGTGCCAGGCTCCGAGTGGTGGCCATGGACGGTCGGCGCGTGTCCAGAGTCTGGATTTTTCCTATCGCCTCCACCGAATCACAGACAGCAGAATAAACGCGTGGAATTTGTTGAGGTAGCCGTAAACCTTCCCGCTGTGCGGGGTACCTTTCATTACCACCTGCCCTCGCGGATGGAGGGTAAGGTCGGCGTGGGCCATCTGGTGACAGCCCAGTTTGGCCATCGGCCGGTCCAAGGCGTTGTGATTGACCTACCCAAGGTGCCTGAGGTACCCGAAACCCGACCCATCGAAGACCTGTTGGACCCAGAGCCAGTGCTAACCCAGCCTCAGCTGCAGCTCGCTCGCTGGATGGCAGAGTACTACCACGCGCCGCTCATCGAATCCATCACCTTGATGCTGCCATCGGGGCTCAGCCAACCGGCAGATTCGGAATACACGCTGATCGCGCCCGACGCGGTGGGCGAAAATACCGCGCAGGTACGCCTGATTCAACTCCTCACTAAACGCGGTCCGCTGCGAGGCCGTCAAATCGCACGCTCCCTGTCTCGATTGGACTGGCGCCGGGCGGCCGATCGGCTGGTGCGCGACCAGGTCATCGAGCGTAAATCGGTGCTGAATCCCCCGCGTGTCTCCCCTCGTACGGTACGGACCGTACATCTAGCAGTCGCTCCGGAACAGGCAGAGACTTTCGACGACCTGGGACAGCCTGGTGGGGCGGCCGCCCAACGACGAAGATCAGTCCTTGAATTGCTGGTGGCTCAGGGTCATGCACTGCAGGTAAGCCAGGTCTACTCAGATACTGGAGCCAATTCGGCCGATCTTCGCTTCTTAGCGAAGCGCGGGCTGGTTGGCTTCCGCGGCCTCGAGGTGTGGCGCGATCCGGTCGCTGAGCTTGAATTTGTAGCGGCCGAGCCGCCAGAACTTACCGAAGATCAACTGCGCGTCTGGGACGAAATCCGGCCGGCCATTGGAGCGCAGACCGGTCATGCATTTCTTCTGCACGGCGTCACGGGATCAGGGAAGACAGAGATTTACCTTAGGGCAGTGGGCGAGGCTCTGGCTCGTGGCACCTCCGCCATTGTATTAGTCCCCGAAATTGCCCTAACGCCTCAGACCTTGCGCCGATTTCTAGCCCGGTTTCCAGACAACCTGGGCGTACTGCACTCACAGCTCAGCGAGGGCGAACGCTACGACACGTGGCGTCGAGCACGGTCGGGTGCGTTGAAGGTGATGGTCGGCCCCCGAAGCGCGCTGTTCGCACCGCTGGCAAACTTGGGACTGATCGTGGTCGACGAATCCCATGACGAGTCTTACAAGGAGCAAGGTCAGGCGCCTCGCTACCACGCCCGGCAAGCCGCGCTCGAGTACGCCCGGCTCAGATCCGCCGTATGCATTCTCGGTACCGCCACCCCTGACCTGGTTACTACCTTCCATTCCGACAGGGGCGATCTCACCCGGTTGTCCCTGCCTCAACGCATCCTTGGGCATCGAGACGCGCTGCATCAACAGGCATCAAAACTGGGCGTACGCAGCCGCTACAAGCCAGCTAGCGGCCTGGCAGAAACCATTTCGCTCCCTCCGGTGCGGGTGGTCGATATGCGCCAGGAGCTGCGCGCAGGAAATCGCTCGATGTTCAGCCGTGCGATGCAGCAATCGCTTGGGGAGGTCCTGGACAACGAACAGCAAGCCATCCTGTTCCTCAACCGGCGCGGGACGACCACCTATGTGTTTTGTCGCGACTGTGGGCACGTGATGCGCTGCTCCAATTGTGATTCTCCGCTCACGTTCCATTCCGCGCGGGAACGGTTGCTCTGTCATCACTGCGGCAACGATCGGCGAATGCCGGAAAAGTGTCCTAACTGCGGCAGCTCACGGATCAAGCAGTTTGGCGCCGGCACCCAGCGTGTGCAGGCAGAGGTGGAGCAGCTGTTCCCTGAGGCGCGCACGCTCCGATGGGATCGGGATACGACCCGCTCCAAGGGCTCGCATGACGCGATCCTCAGCAGCTTTATGGCTCATGAAGCGGATGTGTTGATTGGCACGCAGATGGTTGCGAAAGGATTGGACCTGCCGCTGGTCACTCTCGTGGGGGTGGTGCTGGCAGACATTGGGTTGAATCTGCCGGACTATCGCTCGCCCGAGCGCTCTTTTCAAGTGTTGAGCCAGGTTGCCGGGCGGGCCGGACGCGGATTGCTCGGCGGCCATGTTGTGCTGCAGACCTACGAACCAGAACATTATGCGATCCAGGCCGCGGCCGAGCACGACTATGAGGCCTTCTATGAGGCAGAGCTCGAGATGCGGAGGCAGCTGGACTATCCACCGTATCGCAGGCTGGCGCGGCTGGTTTACCGCCACACCTCGGATGACGCGGCGCAATCGGCCACTGAGCGCATGGCGGGATCAATCGAAGCTCGTATCCGTGAGCTTGGGGTGCGCCGCGCCGAGCTCATTGGCCCTGTTCCAGCCTACTTCCGGCGTGTGCGCGGAGAATATCGATGGATGGTGGTAATCCGCGCCGCCGATCCGACCCAGCTGCTGCCGGAAGACCTGCCCCGCGGGTGGACCGTCGACGTCGATCCAGTCTCACTACTTTGAGCCGCGATCAGCTGGAAGGGGGAGATCTTTATTCGGCGGACAACTTATCTGTAATGTCGATAAATCGGTAGGGCTGGTTGAGGATCGTAAAATAGTGCTTGTCGGGCAAAAGCGCGAGCTCGGTTCCGAGATACTGGTTCAGTATCAGCCTGAACGTATTTACCGGGCTGATGTCTTCATAAAGGTCAGAGTAGTCCCCGTCAGAAAAATAATAGGCATTCAAGATCGGCATTCGTTCGCGGACTTCAGTATCTTCTAAGCTGAGCGGATGCATCAACGAAGCGGGCCCATGGTCACCCTGAATGACAATAATCACTGGCCGATCGCGATCGGTCAAGATCGCGTCCACTACTTGCTCTAGCCGGTCGGAAACGTACTCTGTCTGCCCAACATAGCCCTTAATGTAGTCCGCGCGGGTCTCCCCCGTTATCAGTACGAGCCCGCCATCAAAATAAATGCTCTGGTCCTCACCGACCCGCTCACCATTGGGCCCAAACACGAATGGCGGATGCGGCACCATGAAATGAGCCAGAATGAATTGCGGCCTGCTACCGCTCTCGAACTCCGACAAGCGGTCGAACATAAACAAGGCATGCTCGCGGTGAAAATCATATGCTGGAGTCAGAGACAGTAACCGGAGCGCAGCGGGAATAGGAGTGGTATTGAGAAATAGATTCTGGAACGCGTCCACCACCCACCCCTGCGGGGTTATGTAGTTTTCAGCGCTTCCGATATCGGTAAGCTCATACTCATCGGCAAATACGTTAATTAGATAGCCGCGGCTCTTCAGGAATTCGAAAAGACGGTTTCGGTCCGCCATGACTTCAAGCGGCAGGGTGTCGCTTGTTTCTTCGCCAAGGTACTCCGGCAAGATGTCCAGATAATCTAGATTGAGAGACGAAGTCAGAGATAATTCGGTCCAGGCGTAGTTGGCACTGCTCTCATCGGCAACGTAGAAGCCCTTGTTTTCAAGGTAGCCAATGAACTCGGAATTGTCGTAGTCCAAATACTCACTGAAGGCCTTAGCCGAGCCGAAGCTGTCAGGAACAATGTAATAAATATCTGGCAGCGTAGCTGAGGAAGAACTGGCAGCCGATATCGCCTCGATCACCTGGCCTGCATTCCATTGCTTGACGAAATTTCCTACGCTCGTTCTAGGCTTCGAAATCTCGCCGATGGCGATCTGGCCAACAGCTGTGAGTACAACGACCAGCGAAATGAAAGTCAATCCCTTGTTAATTGGGCCCGCCAGTCCCTTCGACCGCCAGAGCAGCCACAACACGGTTGCTCCACCGACCACGTACGCGGCAAGCCAGATCACATCACTTAACTGTCCTCTAACAAGGCCGATCAAGCTGCTTATGATTCCGGTCGATGCCAACAGCCAGGTAGTTGATTGAATCACGTGACCAAACGAGAGTGACAAGATAATGATGATCGAAGCGGCAGCCGATCCTTTTAACATGTCTTTCGTCAAATAGAGCGCCACCAGCCAGACAACAATGGCGAACGCAATCGCTACGAGCAGCACAGGAAAGATGCGTTGGAATCGCAGCTGAGCCGCGTTGGCTCCATACAGTGAAAGAACAGGAAATATCGCGAACAGAATTGGATGAAACTGAATCGTTCCCGTTCTCAGAATCGCACGCATGCCAGGTTGATCAATGGGTTTGACCGTAGGTGTTTGCCGCAAAGAATTCTCAATATATTGTAGCTAACGGGGAAATTTCGCCATATGATCATCCACTCCTAGCCGGTTGGCGCACGCGTTCACGGTGCGTATCAGCAATGAAACAATTCACCAGCAAGACCGTTTTCGATTTGCGGATCGGATTCGCGATTAAATCTAGAGCCGAACCGGGCGAAAATTCGTGTCGCGATCGTAGACGTCGATACCTTCCGACCGCTTCAAGGAATTGACCACCCAGTAAGTGAGGGGGGTTGCCAGCGCTTCGTAAGCACTCTTGACCAGCCACTGAGTAACGACGGCGGTCATGAGCGCCGAGGTGGGCAGGATGCCGTAAAAGGCGACCGTGATGAAGATCAGTGAATCGGCACCCTGCCCCACGATCGTGGACCCAATCGTGCGCATCCAGAGGTAGCGGCCTTCGGTACGCACTTTCATCTTAGCCAGCACAAATGAATTCAAAAACTCGCCGACCAGGTATGCAAGGAACGAGGCTACCAGCAGCCTGGGCGTGAAGCCCAGAATGGCTCGATAGGCCTGGTCCGCCTGTTCGGGATTCTCATATACACCAGCGGTCCAGAACGAAGCGGGAGGGAGGATACCTGCAAGCCAGATAGCGACCACGGCCAGCAGGTTGCAGCCGAACGCGATCCATATCCCACGCCGCGCCGCCGGATACCCATACACTTCGGTCAGCACGTCCCCCACGATATAGGCGATTGGAAAGAGCACAATTGCGGCTGGCAGCGTGAGCTCAATGGCGTCTGAAAGCCGAATTGCGATCAGCCGAACGGCGATGATATTGGAAACTACCAGGGAGGTGGCGAGCAGAGCGACGACCGCCGGGTACCAGCGGCCCATCTAGGTTGTATTTGAGGTCGCGGTTGGGGCATCTGCGGGTTTGTCCCGATGCTCGGACCGAGCATCGGACCGAGCATCGGATTCGGCGGTCTCGTCACGCATGGGAGCGATCCCGTCCCGAGTTCCGTGCTCAGCTTCAACGGTTATTCCGATCCCGCCTCGCACATTGAAAGCTCCCCGTACCCAACACCAATGGGGTTCGAGGGCTTCCACCAGGTCATCGAGGATGGTGTTGGTGACATGTTCATGAAACACACCCTCATTTCGATACGACCATAGGTATAGCTTGAACGATTTGGATTCGAGGATCTTTTTGTTTGGGATGTACTCGACGGTGATCGTGGCGAAATCTGGCTGCTCGGTCGCGGGACATACGCAGGTGAATTCATCCGATTCGAGCCGCACCATATAACGGCGCCCAGAATGGTGGTTGGGGAAGGTTTCCAGCCTCTTGCTTGGGTTTGAATTACCGCCAAGCAACGTAAGTCCTTCTAGGTCGGAAACTTCTGTCACTGCGCTCTTTCCTGGCATCGCGGAAGGTGGCGATTCCCCAAAATCCGCGTTTGCGCGAATTCTGCCTCGCCCTGTAGACTCACTCGCCGGCTCATTGTATCAGCGGCATGTAGCTTGCAAATAAGCAGGGCATGGCCGCAATCCCACTGAAAATGAATTCTCACCCAGCTCGCGTCCTGGTTGTGGACGACGACGACTCCTACTGCACTATTATTCGCGAACTGTTGATTCGGTATGGCTATGAAGTTCGCGTCGCCTACAGCGTCAAAGAAGCCCTGAGCTTGCTGCAGGAGGAACGCCCAGATCTGATCCTCACCGATCTCATGATGCCTGAGGTAGATGGCATCACGTTTATCCGACAACTGCGTGCGATGCCTCCGCACTCGGGAATTCCCACCATAGTTGTCAGCGCGCTGGTCCTGGCTCGGGAGCGGGCCGCGGCAGCACAGGCGGGAGCAGACGCTTTTGTGGCCAAGCCCTTTTCGATCCAACAGCTGCAAGCGACCATTCAAGAGGTCGTTGGTCAAAAGATAGGCTATCGATAAAGCCTAGAATCAGAATCCAAATGGCCGCCTCGGAGCGGCCATTTTTTTGATCAATCCTGAGCCTTAGCCGTATAAGAGATCCCGAATTGCGTGCACTTGCCGACGCAGACCATCGTCGCGTTCAATCAGATCCGATATGCGGCCATGGCCGTACATAACGGTCGTATGATCCCGGCCTCCAAGCGCCTGGCCGATCTTTGGCAGCGAGGTCTCGGTTTCTTCCCTTATGAGGTACATGGCCACCTGGCGTGGCAGTGCGATCTGACGAGTGCGGCGCGGCCCCAGCAGATCCTCCTCCGGCACCTGATATTGCTGCGCTACGGCCGAAATAATACGGTTTGGCGTCATAGCTGCCGAGCGAGGCGCCACGTCGGATAAGGCCGCTTCGATAGTCTCTTCATTGAGATGTGCCCCGGTTAGGTCGGCATAGGCCAACGCACGGGTCAGCGCCCCTTCCAGCTCGCGAATGTTCCGCTGCGCCCTTCGGGCAATCAATTCAAGGTGCTCCTGAGCTACCTGACGCCCCTCTCGCTCTGCTTTTGCCCGCAAGATGGCGACCTTCGTCTCGAGGTCCGGCGGTTGGATGTCCGCTGCCAGCCCCCATTCAAATCGAGACCGGAGTCGTTCCTCGAGAGTGACGAATGCCTTCGGCGGTCGGTCCGAGGACAAAACCACCTGTCGCTCCTGCCCGTGTAAGGCATTGAAGGTATGAAAGAATTCCTCCTGGGTCGACTCTTTGCCCGCAATGAACTGTACGTCGTCCACCAATAAGATATCTGCCTGACGATATCGCTCCCGAAATTCGGCAGTGCTGTGCGTGCGTATGGCATTGATCAGATCGTTGGTGAATTCTTCGGAGGAAACGTACACTGCCCTTCGTCCGGCTGCGATGCTGGCTCGAGTAATGGCATGCAGAAGATGGGTCTTGCCAAGGCCCACACCCCCATATAGGAACAGCGGATTGTATGGACCGGCGGGGTGCTCGGTCACAGCAACCGCTGCAGCATGCGCCAGCCGATTGCTCTTTCCGACGACGAAGGTGTCAAAAGTGTAATTGGGATTGAGGTACTGAGATGAGGGGGCAGGTTCAGGGATTACAGTTCGCGGCTGGTCCTCCTTTCGCTCCGGAAACGAGGCGTTAACCGGAGCCTGCTGCTGCCAAACCACAAACCGCACATCTACCGTCCGGCCCGCGATCCCGCCGAGCACCTGTTTGATGGTTGGCCGCAGCCGATCGTCCAGCCAGTCCCTGGCGAAGGCGTTTTTCACACCAATGACGAATTCGCCGTCCTCGTAGCTCAGCAGCTCGGCATCACGAATCCAGGTTTCGAATTTAGCGCGTGGCATCTCAACTTGCAGCTGCCCCAAGGCTGCCTGCCAGAGTCGTTCCGCCTGCATCCCCACCTCCGTGGAAAATTTAATTTTCTTCTAAAGTGCGGTCGGGCCTTAGTTCCTGAAGAGGATCTGTCCCGTGCGACCAAGTACATGTTCCTGGCTCGCGGTTCGCATTCTAGCAGAAGGGTATGGCACGATCAATACTTGCGAGCCCCTCTAACCTAAAAAGATTCGAATCTTTAAGAACCGGCAATCTTAAGGAATGCTGAGGGGATTGATTCATCAGGGTTCGGCAAGCCATCCGGAACTGGCCGAGTTCCTCCCCAATATGGCGAGCCGTTCTGGAGGCACTCCGCCAGATGTTGGGGCTTCTTCAGTACGCGCTCGGCATCGCTCGAGCTGCGCTCAAACCTTAAGGCTTCGATATCTGGTTAGTTGGGCTTAGCGCGCGTAACGAGATTCCAATCTGAAGCGTTCATCTGGGCCGAATCGGGCGATTCTTCAAAGTCGTCCGATTAGGCGCCATTGTGCGGACCGATCAAGCCTTTAGTGCAAAGCTGAGCGCCTCTGAAAGACCCGACATCTCATGCAGCTTCAGCTCGAGCGGCAGATCGACTCGCTGCTCCGCGCGCCTCGGCAACACAACTGACGAAAAGCCCAGCTTGACCGCTTCGCGCAGGCGCGGCTCGAGGTTGGGCACGCGCCGGAGCTCCCCTGAAAGCCCGACCTCACCGATCAAGGCCAGGTCGGGCGGCAGCGGCCGGTCGCGAGCCGAAGACGCGATGGCAGCCGCCAAGGCCAAATCAGCCGCGGGTTCCTTGACCTGCATTCCACCAACAACATTAATAAAGATGTCTTGATCCGCTAGCTGAATGCCGACTCGGCGGGTGAGCACGGCGGTGATGATCAACAGTCGATTGGTATCTACGCCGTTGGCTGTTCGCCGCGGGTGGCCGAAGGACGTGGGGCTGGTTAGGCCTTGCACCTCAACCAGGAGAGGACGGGAGCCCTCCATGGTGACGGCGATAGCGGAGCCCGGAGCGTCGCTTCGCCTCTCCGCCAGGAATGCTTCCGATGGATTGGCAACCGCCTCCATTCCCGAAGAGCCCATTTTAAATACGCCAACTTCGGTGGTGGCCCCGTAGCGATTCTTCACCGATCGCAGCAGCCGATAGGAGTGGTAGGGATCGCCTTCCAGATAGAGAACGGTATCGACCAGGTGCTCCAGCACCCGCGGGCCGGCGATTGCTCCATCCTTGGTGACGTGGCCAACTAAAAAAATGGCTACGCCCGAGGATTTGGCGAGCGCCTGCAAGCGCAAGGTGCATTCACGGACCTGGGAGATCGATCCGGCTGCCGACTCGATATCGGCAGAATGAATCGTCTGTACCGAATCGATGATGGCCAATGTGGGTCCTACGGACTCAATCTGTCCGATGACGAGATCCACATCCGTCTCTGTTGCCAGATACAAATTTTCCGCCGGCTGACCACCATTGGAGACACGCAGCGCTCGAGATTTTATCTGCGCTACCGATTCTTCTCCAGAAACATAGAGCACAGGCCCTGCGGCTGCCACCTCGGCGCTGATCTGCAGAAGCAGCGTAGATTTTCCTATCCCCGGGTCGCCGCCAATCAACACTAGCGATCCAGGAACTACACCCCCGCCCAGCACACGCGCAAACTCAGAATTTTCGAGTGGGATCCGATCATCAACGCCTTCCTCGATCTCAGACAGTCTCTGTGGGGCACTGCCGGATGCCGGGGAGGCTGAGGTGCGGCCCGCGCTCTGCACCTCCTCCACCATGCTGTTCCATTCCCCACATTGCGGGCAGCGCCCCAGCGGCTTGGCCGCCGTGCGCCCGCATTGCTGACATACAAATTGGGTTTTGGCCTTGGGCATTCTCGAATAAAACCTCTCGTGAGGGAAACTGGATTATATCCAACCGGGTCAGGGCTCGACCCTCGTCCCCTGAGCGTAGCATCGGCCAGCGCGCCCCCCATCAGCTTGACAGTGCCTCCCTTGTCTGGCCTCTGCTTTGCGAGTTACCATGCATCCACACCGCAATGGCCCGCGTCTGGTTTTACAACATCCCTTTTCACGGACATGTGAACCCCACCCTGCCGCTGATCCGCGAAATGGTCACACGCGGCGACGAAGTGACCTACTTTTCTACCGCTTCGTTCGAGGCGCGGATTCAAGCGACGGGGGCTATGTACCGGGGCTATGGCAGCTCATACTCGTTCGAGCAGACGCGAACAGTGGCGCATGTGATTCACCTGGGCAATCAAGTGGCGGAGGCAACCTATGCGTTGCTGCCGGAGGTGTTGGATTCGGTCGCGGCTGAAGCACCTGACTATCTGATGTTTGACATGAGCGCGCCGTGGGGCAAAATCGCCAGTCGTCAATTGCACATCCCAGCGGTCGCCAGCTTTCCGCATCTACCTTTCTACTGGAGAACCGTGCTCAACGATTCGCGGGTGTTGCGCAAAGGGATACAAAGCGTTCGGCCCGGCTACGGCTACTGGCGCCGGCTCCGACGCCAAACCGCCAAAATAATCAAGGACTTTCGGCTGCGCGATCCGAAGTCGATCAATGTCCTGTCAAGTTCGGCCGAACTCAATATCGTATTTTCTTCGCGTCTCTTTCAGCCATACGAGAAACATTTTGATGATTCGTACCTGTATGTGGGACCCGAAATCGAACTCGATCGCAAGGAAGAGCCGATGGCGATTCAAAAACAGACGGGCGAATTGCTAATTTACGTGGCAGTAGGCACCGTGTACCGGGCCAATCTGGAGTTTTTTCGAGCTTGTTTCAGAGCGTTCGCCGATCCCAAGTATCAGGTGGTCCTGTCTGTAGGCCGGGCGATCGAACCGGAGGCGCTCGGACCCGCTCCTGAGAATTTCAGGGTCGAGCAGTATGTCCCGCAGCTCTTCGTGCTCGAGCAATCGGACCTGTTCATCACCCATGGAGGCATGAACAGCATCAGCGAGTCCGTCATGTACGGCGTGCCGATGATTGTGGTACCTAATACCATCGAGCAGGCCATCAACGCGGCCAGAATTGAGAAACTTCAGGCGGGGCTATACCTCGAGCCAGGCCAGCTGACTTCGGCAGGGATTCGCAGCGCGGCCGAGATGGTTCTCGCCAACCCAGCAGTGGCAACCGGGCTTAGGCAGATTCGGCGCTCTTTCGAAGAAGCGGGCGGCGTCACTCGTGCAGCTGACGCGATTCAAGGCTTCAAGCAATCGCACAACATGGATTGATCCAAGCCGACTATTTGGGGTACGAGGCGGGGTCGATGCGGCTCGTCTTAAACCATTCTGGAGTCTGGCGTGAAACGATGTGGGACAAACCGCTCAGCATGGCGGGGATCCAATGGTACGTGTAGAGAATGGTCATTTTCAGCAGGAGCCACGTCCTCGGATGTGCAAGGCGATATTCGTCGTGGATTCCCACAATGAATAGTGGGATGTAGCTCAGGGAAACAACCAACATGAGAATCGTACCGAAGGGATTCACGACCGTAAGACCGGTAAATAAGGACAACATAGCCAGAGACCAGGTCTGTATCGTTCCCCAGGCCCAGCGCGTTCGCTGCCGGATCAACCTGAGCATCGATTCGAGGCCCTGCTGCAGCACATATTCTGTGCAATATGCCAGGTTAGCTCCGATGCAGTGCAGCTTCATTCCGAGATCCAAATCCTCTGTTAGCGCCTTAGGGTTCCAGACCGCACCGCTTTCGTCTCTTACACGCTCGAGAGTCTCCGCCCTAACGAACTGCGCGTTTCCTCCCAGCATGGTCGAGCCGGTTGTATGGCTCCGGGCATTCTGCAAAAAACCAGAAAAACTCAGAAATTCGACATCCTGGAGAAGGGGGAGCCAGCCCATATTGGCGTTTGAGATTCGCACGCCGCATTGAAGTGCATCGAGGCCCTCTGTTTCAAACATTTCAACCGCCGACCTGAACAAGGGCGGCTCGCAAATCGCGTCGACATCGAATACCCCGATCACCCAGCTCTCCGGATCGCGCTCGCTGTAACGCTCCTGCAGGATCCGAAGACCAAAATTGAGCGCATCAGCTTTTCCCTTGAGACTTATCGAACGGGCCGTATCGTCTAACTTGGAGGTACGGGCTGATCGGATTCTCGGGCAAATCGGAGGCTGATCTTCCGAGCAAAATAGAACCCGATGACAAGTACGTTATAGAGGGTAGCGAAGATGAGGAAATACCAGGTAAGGATTTCTGTGCTGATAACCATAAAGGCAGCCCTAATTCCCGGGGCTGCCGCGTGAAGAAAGCCGAGCTCCTTACGGAAGACCTCCGGAAAGTTTATTGACCCAGGTTGCACCCCCTCCAACTTCGGTAATGACAGCCAAG
>CAYZXF010000043.1:0-7746 GCA_964482355.1 uncultured Anaerolineaceae bacterium
ATGACCCTCCATGCCGAACTCGACGCCCGGCACCGTCACAACCATTGCCTTTTCAAGCAAGAACTCCGCCAGCGCATTCGAATCGGGATTGAAGGCCGAAAAGTCCGGAAAACAGTAAAGGCCCCCCTGGGGTCGCTCCACTTTAAGACCCTCCAGGTCGGCCAACTCCTCCAGTAATCGATCTCGATTTTCCTGCAGGTGGAGGCGGAGCTCATCAACCACACTTTGATCGCCCAGCAGTGCCCCCTCCGCTCCGGCCTGAGAGATGACCGAAGCATTCGAAGTCATCTGCCCTTGGATCTTGTTGATTGCCGAGCTCACTTCGGCCGGCGCGACGGACCAGCCGAGCCGCAGCCCGGTCATCCCATAGAGCTTCGACACTCCGTTAATCACGATAACATGCGAAGAGTCGAGCGCCTCGCTTGTGTACCGATAGGCAGAGGCTGCCGCGCCGTCATCGAACACCAGGTCCCGGTAAATATCGTCCATGATGAGGTAAATGTTCTGATTCTCGCAATACTGCACAAGCTCCTCCAGGAAGGCTGCCGACGCGACCATTCCGGAAGGATTATTGGGGCTGTTGATCAGAATTGCTGCCGTGTCTTGATCTACCGCCCCGATGACCGCGCCAACGCTTGGCATGAGTGTGCCCGGCTCCGGCTGAACGAATGCCGGAGTGCCTCGCACCAGTTTCACCATTTCTGGATAGGTTACCCAATAAGGCACCGGCATCAGCACCTTTTCGCCGGGGTTGACGATCGCCATCAGCACATTGAACAGCGCGTGCTTCGATCCATTGGAGGCAATCACGTTTGCCGGGGATACCTCCACACCGTAGCGCTCGGTCGTGTAATCCGCGATCGCCGCGCGAAGCGAGGGCAGTCCGGCCGCAGGAGTGTATTTGAAGTAGCCCTCCTCCGACTTCTTCGTCGAGGCAGCTACCGCGGCCTCTGGGGCCTTGTTCTTGGGTTCTCCGACACCGAGATGGATGATCGGTTTGCCCTCGGCCCTCATCTGATTGGCTCGTTCGTTGAATTTCATGGTGGCCGACTCGGAGAGGGAGGCAACCAGGTCGCTAATTTTCATTGGACATCTCGCTTCTGTAGGATCAGGAGAAAATTGTAGTACGAAAATCCCGGCGTGAGGTTTTTATTTATAGCTATCTTAAGCACGCAAGAGCAGGCAGAAGTTATAATCCTTGGCTGCGGAGGTGCGCCATTCCAAATTCAGAACTCATCCTAACTCTTGGCAAGGTTATCGTGGCTGCTGCATGGGCAGACCATGAGGTCTCCAACGAAGAGATCAACAGCTTGAAAGACCTGCTGTTCCGGCTGCCAGAACTGACCGGTCGAGAGTGGGCAACGCTCGAGATGTACATTAAATCACCAGTTGGCGATGCCGAGCGCGAACGATTGGTAGATCAGCTGAAGGATCAGTTGAAATCCTCTGAGGACAAAGCGCTCGCCAAGCAGGCGCTGGAGGAATTGGTGGGCGCGGACGGCGTCGTGACCGATGAGGAACGCACCGTCATCGATTCCATCGAGGTAGAGATTGATGCGGTCAGTCTGGGTCGGTTCGGCCGACTTGTATCCGGATCGGTCTCCCGGCGAGAGGAAGCTTTGCGCGATGCGCCCAACCGTGAGGAGCACTTCGAGGATTACATTAAGAATAAGGTGTACTACGGCCTCCAGCTGCGCATGGATGGTCAGGAAATCAGCTTGGATATCCCTGATGCAGACCTGCGGCTGCTTTCGCTCGCAGGAGGATTAATGGCCCGGGTAGCGCATGTTGACCTGGAAGTTACCGATGACGAGGTCGCGGCGATATCCAAGGCTTTGGAAGATGGCTGGAAGCTAAGCGCAGATCAGGCCGCGTTCGTGGTCGAAGTAGCGGTTTCAGAGATCGGTCCGGACATGGATTACTACCGGTTGTCCCGCGAGTTTTTCGAGAACACCGATGAAGAGCAGCGGATCGAATTCCTCAAAGTGCTATTCCGGGTAGGAGATGCGGACGGCCGCGTGACGAACGAAGAGATCGAAGAAATTCGCACGATCGGAAACTCGCTGCGTTTGCCCCATAAATACTTCATCGAAGCAAAGCTGACTATTCCGAAGGATCGCAGATCGAGCTAAAGGAGAAACTGATGGAACCTCAAGAGTTGGTAGACGAGTTTGTACGTACGTTCAACGAGGGCGATTACGACAAAGTTATGGAGTACCTGGCCGACGATTTTACATTCGACGGGCCAGTTCCTGAGCCTGTGGACGCCCAAATGTGGCTAGGTCTCACGAAGGCACTCAAGGCTGGCATACCCGATCTGGATTTCGGCTTGCACACCATGGGAGCCGAGGGAAACGTCATTAACACGGGCACTCAGCTTAAGGGAACCCACACAGCGGATCTGGACCTCACCCCAATGGGATTCGGGGTTATCCCCGCGACTGGAAAGTCGGTGCAGCTGCCTCATGAGGCGGGAAAGCTTACCGTCGAGGGCGACAAGGTTCAGTCTTACGAGATCGAAACGACGGAGGGCGGAGGACTGATGGGAATACTTGCGCAGATTGGATTTCAACCTCCATCGGATTGACCTGATTCGCACAAACGCGGATCGCGCCACTTCAAGCGGCCAAGACTTGCAGAAACCGTAATTAAAAGCGCTTCCTGCTGGGGAGCGCTTTTTAGTGTGCGCACAGTTTCGTTAAGTTATCTCTTGTCAGGGATATCCAGGGTCGCGGAGAGAAACGCCCAAATATCGGCCGCCTCGTCGATAAGCATGGCGGTAGGCTTGCCAAGCCCGTGGCCGGCCTTGGTTTGAATGCGGATCAGGGTCGGAGCCTCTCCAGCGTGCGCCGCCTGTAACGCGGCCGCGTATTTGAAGGAATGGGCCGGGACAACCCGGTCGTCGTGATCAGCGGTGATGATTAATGTGGCTGGATATTGAACTCCAGGTTGCAGGTTGTGAAGCGGCGAGTAGGCCTTAAGTGTCTCGAATTGCTCAGGATCCTCCGAGGTTCCATAGTCACTTACCCAGGCCCATCCGATGGTGAACTTGTCGAACCGCAGCATGTCCATCACTCCCACTATCGGGACCGCAGCGCCAAATAAATCAGGCCGCTGGTTCACGCACGCGCCAACCAGCAGCCCTCCATTTGAACCCCCCATAATAGCGAGCTTGTTTGGTGCTGTGATTTCAGCCTCAACCAGATGCTCAGCGCATGCGATAAAGTCGTCAAAGACATTTTGCTTGTTCTCCAGCATGCCAGCTTGATGCCACTGCTCCCCATCCTCTCCGCCTCCGCGGAGCACCGCCCAGGCCAGCACTCCACCCTGCTCAAGCCACACCAAGTTGCTCACATTGAAGCGGGGCGTGAGGCAGATTCTGAATCCGCCATAACCGTAGAGCAGAGTCGGATTCGTCCCATCGGTCTGCAAGTCACTGCGATGTGTGAGAAATAACGGCAGCTCGGTACCGTCCTTGCTTCTCACAAATACCTGCCGGGTTACGTAACCACTCACATCGAAATCGATTGCGGGCAACGATATGGGCTTGGCTTCGCTCGTTTGAAAATCGAAGCGGTATGCCGTGCTCGGCTGGAGAAACGACCAAAACGAGAAGAACAGCTCATCATGGTCGCGCCTGCCGGTGAGCTCAAAATCATTCAGGGTGCTGGGTATCGAACCTATCGCTGGAAGATCGATGGCTCCAAGAGATTTGCCGTCGAGGTCATAGCGCGAAATCTGATGGGCTGCATCGTGCAGGTACAGCCCGACAAATTCATCGTTCACCATGATCATGTGTTGGAGAGCATCCCGCTGTTCGGGAATGAGCGTTTTGCGACCGATGGGATTCTCGGTATCTATCGCCAGTACGCAGCCGAGCGGCGCATTGGAATTGGATCGAAAGTAGAAAACCGGGCCATCGTTACCCAGAAAAATATACTCGGCTTCTAGCTCTTGAATGAGTTCCACGAAATCTGCGTCTGAATCGAGATCTCGATAAAAGACGCGGTTGCGCGTATCTGTTCCTTGCGAGACATGGATAACCAGGTAATTACCATCGTCCGAGACCTCGGCCGCAAAGCCCCACTCCTTCTTGTCCCTGCGTTCATAGACCAATTCGTCGTTTTCCTGGGTATCTCCGATTCGATGGAAATAAAGCTTTTGGTATTGATTGAGTTCGGTGGTTTCAGCGCCTTCTTCCGGCTGCTTGTAGCGCGAATAATAAAAGCCGCTGCCATCTTTGAGCCACGAAGCTTCTGAGAATTTGCTCCATTGGAGTACGTCTGGAAGATCCTCCCCCGATTCAATGGTCCTGACCCGCCAGGTCAGCCAATCGGATCCGCTCTCGCTTGTGGCATAAGCCAGCAGCGCAGCATCGGGGCTGACCGCCCATTGGGTCAACGCGACGGTTCCGTCAACAGAAAGGGCATTTGGGTCCAAAAGGACACGCGCTTCGCTCTCAATTGATTCCATCACATACAACACATTTTGGTTCTGAAGGCCTGAATTGCGGAACTGGAAGTAGCGCCCAGAACGCCTGACAGGGGTGCCTTCCTTCGGGTAATCCCAAAGTTCGGTCAGGCGATTAAGCAGGTGTTCGCGGGATGGAATGCCTTCCAGGAATCCGAAAGTGAGGTGGTTTTGTGCTTCGATCCAGGTTCTGGATTCGGGGGTGTCGGAATCTTCGAGCCAGCGATAAGGGTCGGCAACCTGGATGCCGTGGTAGTCGTCCACGTGATCGACGGTATGGGTCTGCGGGTATACGAATTTGCTCAGCTTGAGGCCTCTTTGCCCATGGGCGGGATGGAGATCGTGTCGGAGGGGGAGCCCATGCGGTTGATCCCATCAAATGCGGCTATTTTGTAGCCCTCCGCCAGCGTCGGATAGTTAAAGACGGTGTTGATGAAATAATCCACGTTTCCACTGAAGGCCAGCACCGCTTGCCCGATGTGGATTAGTTCGCTGGCTCCCTCCCCGATGATATGCACGCCCAGCAACTCCCCCGAGCCATGGCGGAACACTAGTTTAAGGAGTCCGCTGCTGTCGCCTAAGATCTGACCGCGTGCGATCTCTCTGTAGTGAGCCTTGCCCACCTCGTATGGAACGCCGGCCTTGGTCAGCTCCTGCTCATTTTTGCCGACGATTGAGATTTCAGGGATGGTGTAGATGCCATAAGGGAACAGCTCCGGGAGGCTCTTGCTTTTCACGCCGAATGCATGGCGAGCCGCTAGCCTTCCTTGCTCCATTGAGGTCGAAGCAAGGCTCGGAAAACCGATCACATCCCCTACCGCATAAATGCTGGGGACTTCGGTCTGATAATCCTCATTCACGGTCAAACGGCCGCGATCGTCTGGTGTGAGACCGACCGCTTGAAGGCCGAGGTCCTGAGTGGCTCCGGTACGGCCGATACTGTAGAGAGCCTGTTCTGAGGTGAGCTTCTTGCCGCTGGCCAGGTGAATTCGTACCTGCTCGCCAAGGTTGGTCTCAATACGCTCGATGGCCGTAACTTCTTCTCCTAAGCGAAGGATTACGCGATTTTCTCTCAAGTGATAGATCAGTGTGTCTACGATCTCGGCATCGACGAAATCCAGCAGGCGGTTCCGCTTGTCGATCAGTGTCACTCGTACCCCAAGCGCCGCAAACATCGAGGCATACTCGCTGCCAATCACCCCTGCGCCGATGACCGCCAGCGATTTGGGAATGCTGCTCAACTTCGGGATGTCGTCGCTGGCCAGAATGCGGAATCCGTCAAATTCGACGTCCGGGGCACGTGTATCGGAGGTTCCGGTCGCCACGACAATTTTGTCGGCGGTCACCGTGCGTTGGCCGCTATCTCGATTCGATTCTAGACGGAGCGTATTGGGGTCAACGAAAGAGGCCGCGGCAGGAATCAATTCCACCGAGTTACGCTTGAGCTGGTGGCGAGTGATATCGAGTTCCTGCTTCACCACGTGATCGGTTCGAACCAGCAGGTCAGACATGGTAATGTCCTGCTTTACGGAATAGGACGCGCCATACAAGTCGTGCAGCCGATAGCCGGAGAGATAGAGCACCGCTTCGCGCAGCGTCTTGCTCGGGATAGTGCCGGTGTTGATCCATGCACCGCCAACAACGGCCTTCCGCTCTGCGATAGCCACACGTTTGCCGAGCTTGGCCGCCTGGATAGCGGCGCGTTGGCCGGCCGGGCCGGAGCCAATGACGAACAGGTCATAGTCGTATCCGGAACTCATAGGGATTGGAGTCGAACGTGTATTCTAACCTTGAGGTAAACCGGAGACCTATCTAGGATTCGGCACATGGCTCAGCGAAATCCAGATTCGGCGGAGGTTTGCAAAGCTGTGACCGGGAATGAAAGCTTGAGTTCCCGGCCAGACCGGAACGATCTAGCCTACCCGGGAGTTTCCGTGGGAGTCGGCGTGTGTGTGGGAGTGGGGGTCTCGGTGGGCGTGGGGCTCGGCCCTATCGTTTCGGTAAGCGTCGGGGTTGCGGTTGGGCCTGAACCGGTAGCCGAAGGAGTCACCGTTGTCGTGAGATCGAATGTTGGGCTGGGCGTGGGGGTTGGCGCAGGTGCGGTGGCTGTCATGCAAATATCGGCGGCTTCAGTGGCAGTCGGAGCTTTGTTGCTATCTTCACGGGTGCGAAGCGAGGCGTCGTATTGCAAGACTGCGCCGCACGGATCCTCGGCCTCCATGAGCTTGATGCCATATTGCCACGCGGCTTGCGAGTATTTCCAACAGCCATCCCAGATGGCCGCACTGCAGATTTGAGATAAGTACTCTGTTGCAAGTTTCCAATCCAAACCAAAGTAGCTGTTGGCGAACAGATAGAACGCAGCCGAATTTCGCCAGCTGGAAGCCTGGTTGTCGAGCGGAGATATGCGTTCTGCCAGTGTCAGATCATAAATTCCCTGTTCCTGATCCCCTCGCCAGATCTTGTCCAGGCCGCGATTTCGCAGCACAGAAAACAGCAGCTGATTCACTTCTGCACGTCTAAAATCCGGCACTTCTGCGATGAGCGTAACCAGGGCTTCAAACGCAATGTCATAGTCACCCGAGCCGTGCGCGGCCTGGGCGGCCGCGAACAATCCATCGATTGAGCCTAAATCAAGGGTCGGTGTCGGAGTGACATCAAGCGTAGGGCTGGCAGTCAGAGTCGGAGCCAGCGTGGGCTGATCCAGAGCGACGAGAGCATCTCCAAGCAGCTCGCGTGCCGCCGAATTATCGGGCTCAATTTCGATGATGTAGGCGAATCGCTGACGAGCAAGTTCCCATCGACCCTCTAACAAATCCTGCACTCCCAGATCGAATTGCTCTTGGACAAGGAGCGAGCTTTCGCTGTCAGAGCGTGAATTTCGCTGATCGAGGCCCGAAGCGTATCCCGAAATTCCGCCTACTCCCAACACAATGATGGCAAAGAAAATGATTCCGCCGATCCACAGCAACCATCGGCGCGTCGAACCATCCTGCTCAAGTTGCGGCTGGTCCGGGGGTCGCAGCGGTCCAGTATCCTGAAAATCACTCAAAGGGAGAACCTTCTCGCTGCCGAATGAGAGGTGCCCCTGCCACGCAATTCATCCGATGGATGGCTATGCGCAACGCCTTTGGAGATTGAGTTCCAACAGGTTTTGGTCACTGTCCGATCAAACTCGTATCTACAAATAGTTCATCCCGCAGTTTGCGGATTTCGGACGGCACCGGTCGCAGCACTTGCGCTCCGGTGTCCGTGGTGTGGAACCCCACCATCTTC
>CAYZXF010000044.1:0-3322 GCA_964482355.1 uncultured Anaerolineaceae bacterium
CTCGCCAGATCGGCGGGATTACTATGCTCTGGAGCAGTTGTGGGCAGATGGACGGGTTGTGCTACGAATGGCCTAGCGTCTTCAGCTTTCGAATATCCACCGATCGTTATCTCGTGACCAGCTCACAAGCTCGTTCTCAGAGAACCAAAGCTGTATTTCATCTAGTGCGGTTTCAACAGCATCTGAGGCGTGAGTGAGGTTCCGACCGATTTCCAGGCCAAGATCGTGGCGCACAGTGCCTGGGGCGGCCTCTATTGGATTTGTTACACCCATTGTTTGGCGCACGAGTGCGACAGCATTCGGCGCTTCCCAGACCATTGCGATTACCGGCGAGGAAACGATATATTCGATCAAACCTTCATAGAAGGGTTTTCCCTCGTGGATGGCGTAGTGCCTTTTCGCCAATGATTGATCGACCTGAACCAGCTTTGCCCCAACCAGCTTCAATCCTCGCTGCTCCAGCCTGCCGATAATCTGGCCAACCAATCCGCGCTGAACAGCATCTGGCTTTAGAAGCACTAGAGTTTGTTCCAATTCACCCTCCACAAAATTGAACTCGGGGAGGCCCCGAGTTCGTATTCCGGCGACTGGTTTAAAAGCTCTAGGTCAGGCAGCCTCCATACCCTTTCGATAGGCATCGATGGCCTCATCCGTTTGATCGTCCCGCATATAAGCATCCCCTAAGACCTGCCAGAGATCGGCATTGTCCGGGGCACGGTCTACCGCAATTCGAAGATCTTCGATGACACTTTCTAATGATTCCTTGCGCTTAATCATGTCGCTAAACAATTCTGTAGCGGACGCGGTATCCCCGGAAGCGAGTGCTTGACGCGAGCGTTCGAGAAGGTCTTCCTTCTTCTTAACTTCTGGAGCTGGGGGTTCCTCCGCGATTGGTTCTGGTTCCGCTTCAACCTCAGGTTCCTTGACTTCAGATCCTTCGTCAGCAGCACTTGCTACAGGCTCTGCTGCTTCTGTTTCTTCTACTGAAACATCGGAAGGCTGGAGCTCATCCAGCTCCGCCAGCTCTGCTTCTCCTGTCAAAGCGTCAGACTCCGCCACTCCCGTAACCTCTTCCGGGATTGTATCTTCCTCAAATTCGGGCTCCGGCTCCTCAGCAGGGAGTTCCTCAACTTCGGGCTCCGAGTCAAGCTCGAGCTCACCTCCCGAGTCGGCAAATTCCACGGGTAGCTCTGACGGCACATCGGATGGGGGCTCAGCCTGTTCAGCCGCAGCGATCAGCCAATCAGGGATCTCATCTTCGGCAGCTCTTGTACCTGCATCGGCGGTTGTCTCGGTCTGGCGTGGCTCTGGGTCACTGGGATCGGCGACTCGCTCAACTTCTATCTCGGGCTGGAGATCACTCGCATGCGCTTCGATAGTAGCATCGTCGGAAGCGGCTTCGGCGGAATCCGACTCAAGAGCAGCTTCTTCTAATTGAGCCTGGACTTCAGCCGCATTAGTATCAATCGTTTCTGCATCCGGGCTAACTCCTTCACCCTGAGCCGCGGCTTCAAGCGCTTCCATATCAACCTTGGGAATTGGCTGGGTTGCCATTCGTCCTAGCCAATCGGGGGCCGTAGCGGGTTCCGGCTCAGGTTCGGGCTCAGTACTGCTGGGAGGCGGAGTAGGCTCCCCAGGGACGCTGACATCTACGTCTATCCCGCGCTGGTCTGCCAGCTGCTCTAGCCACTCCAACCCTTCTTCTGGCGCGTCCGGGATATCACGATCTTCGAGAACTGGAGCGGTCGCTTCAACTTGTGAAGCCGCCTTGAACTCCTCCTCATCCGGTTCCTCGGCCTGTTTGGCAGCCAGATCCTGGAGCCAATCCATGACCTCATCATCTTCTTCCCCAGGCGTTACCGGGGATTCAGCCTCCACGTCGTCCCTGTCTGCATCCGGCCCTTCGTCAACAGCGGATTTGACTTCCGGCATCCAATCCGGCGCTCCACCACCTTCATCCGCTTCGACCTCCTCCGATTGGTCGTCCATGCTCGCGGAATCAACTTTCTCGGCGGCTTGCTCTTCCGCGACGCTTCCAGGCTGACCAATTTCTCTGAGCCAATCGGCCGCAGGCGAGGCGCCGCTCTCATCTCCCTCCGCTCCCTCTTCGGCAAGCCCTTTGAGCCAATCAGGAGTCTCTGGCGCCGGTTCAGCCGATGTCTCTTCTCCATCAATCTCAAGTCCCTCGAGCCAATCGGCGGGATCGGTCTGTGGCGTCTGATCGGGAAGCGTACCGATCTCTTCAAGCCAGTCCGGTGCCGATGAACTAGTGCTTGATTCGACCTGAGCCTCTGATTCTGATATTTTCTCGTCCGACTCCTGACCGGAGGCGGCTCCCTCTGCCTCTGGTGGAGATGTAACTTCGGCCTCGATTTCAAGAGCCTCTTCGGGTAATTCTGCCGGAGGGGCATCTTCCAGCTCTTCTTCATCTTTGCCAGCATCCATGCCCGCAGCTACTGCCGCGGCCAATCCTAGTCCGGCAGCCGCTCCGGCAGATGACGGAATTTCGGAGCCCTCTTTCGTTTCAGAAAGCAATTTCGGATCCTCGTCTGAAACGCCTTTCGCGCTCGATGGTGCTGGTTCCTCTTCGGACGCCACCGCGGCGACAGCCGAGAGCCAGCTCTCCGAGGATGGGTCTTCACCGCTGGGCTCAGGGGTTAATTCGCTAATTGGCTCAGCAGCCGGAAGCTCCTCGGAGGCAGCATCCTCGGCCATTTCACCAGACTCTTCCATTGCGATCTCAGCGGAACTCAATTCTTCAGGCTTCACTTCGATAGGCTCGGACTCGGCCGAATCATCAAGTGGCCCTGTGTCTTTCATCCAATCGGGGAGATCTTGACTTGCGGCGACATCATCATCGAGTGAGTCTGGGCTGCGATCCTCCAACCAAGTTACGATCGTTTCCGTGGCCCCGGGGGGATCACTGGTGATCCACGTCGGGATTTCTCCGGTGTCTTTTTCAGACTTGGGGAAAGAAGCATCGGTCTCAGCGTCTTCGCCGGTGGCTTCAATATCGCCAGAAGGAGCAACGGCATTAGCTACCGGCTCATCCTCGGAAGGTGCTTCAGCGCTGATCCAGCCCGGCAAGCTTTCATCTCCGACGCTATCGGAGCTGTCCTCGACTTCTTCTGGTGCAATGTCATGAATCCAATCGGGGAGCTCGGCAGGAGTGAGTTCGACATCGTCATCGTCCGGGACTACAGCGGGAATCTCTCCCGCTTCAAGCGAGCTGAGCTCTTGTTCGGAGAACGATACAGGCGCATCCTCGAATTCACCTTTAGATTCACCCCAGCCCGCCTCTTGCATCCAATCCGGAATATCG
>CAYZXF010000045.1:0-4683 GCA_964482355.1 uncultured Anaerolineaceae bacterium
GATTTGATTGACACGGGCGGCTTTGACCCCACGGTTGACTCGATCGACGAACGATATCTACCCCAGATCCGGGCACAGGCCGAGCAAGCGATCCTGGCTGCGGACGCCATCGTATTCCTGGTTGATGGGGCAAGCGGCGTGTCACCACTCGATCATGAGATCGCCGACATTCTCCGCCGCGAGCAGGTTCCGATCCTGCTCGTCGTTAACAAGATCGACAGCGCTGCGAGGGGGAACCGAAGTTCAGAATTCTACGAGCTAGGCCTGGATGACCCAATTCCAATCTCCGCCCTCCACGGCAGAGGCACAGGAGACATGTTGGATCGATTGACGGAGGTCCTGGATCCTGCGCCACAAATTGCGACTGACGACGATGAAGTTAAGATTGCAATCGTCGGTCGTCCTAATGTCGGAAAATCCAGCCTGCTCAATCGCCTACTTGGTGAGGAGCGAGCTATCGTATCTCCATTGCCTGGCACAACCCGCGATGCGATCGATACCCAGCTTGAGTTTGAAGGCGTGCCGCTCACTTTGATTGACACTGCTGGCATTCGCCGCCGGGGGAGGATCAAACCAGGTGTCGAGAAGTATTCTTCCATGCGGGCTCTGAAAGCCATCCAAAGAGCAGACGTCGCGCTG
The DNA here is from genome assembly GCA_964482355.1 of uncultured Anaerolineaceae bacterium. Lineage (GTDB taxonomy): Bacteria > Chloroflexota > Anaerolineae > Anaerolineales > E44-bin32 > JADFRG01. The sequence continues at coordinate 640 of CAYZXF010000045.1, forward strand.
CTGCTGATCGATGGGACCGAAGGGGTAACCGCGCAAGACGCGCACATCGCGGGAATGATCCTCGACAAACTAAAGAGTGTCCTGCTTCTGGTGAACAAGTGGGATATTGTTCCCGAAGAGATCCGCGATATTCAAGCCTATGCCGAGCACGTTAAGTCCGCGCTTAAGTTCTTGGATTTCGTCCCGGTACTTTTTATCTCCGCGCTCGTCGGCACCAATGTGCACAAAGTGCTGCCCACAGCCTTGCAAATTCAGGAGGAGCGCCTCCATCGCATCCCAACCTCGCGGCTCAACGAGCTTCTTCTCGAGGCCCAGGCGGCTCATGCGCCACCCTCAAAGTCGGGAAAGCGACTTCGCATTTATTTCGCATCTCAAGTGCGGACCGATCCACCTACCTTCCTTTTCCATGTAAATGATCCCAAGCTAATGCACTTCAGCTACGCTCGATTCCTGGAAAACCGTATTCGTGAAGAGCACAGTTACGTGGGAACTCCCATTCGATTGTCCTTCAGATCGCGCTCCTAACCCCCTTTGTTAGCCAGATTGGCTCCCGACCCGAGTACGCTTGTCAGCCCCCATAGCGGGTCTTATAATCCAATCCGTGACTGAATACCCCTTTAATCAGCCGACCCAACCCAGCATCGTAGAGCCCAAACCACCGAGCATCGCTCGGCGGGTCCTGCGCTTCATTGGGTCTATCCTTCAAACCGTTTTGTTCGCCGTGATCCTGTTTTTTGTCGTCAATATGCTCACAGCTAGAATACGGGTGGAAGGGGACAGCATGGAGCCTAGCCTGATCGATGGGCAGTTCGTAGTGGTGAACAAGCTGGCTTATTCGCTGGGGGATCCGGAACGAGGAGATATTGTCGTCTTCCGCTTCCCTCTGAATCCCGAGCGACGTTTTATCAAACGCATCATCGGACTGCCTGGCGATTTGGTCCAGGTCAATAACGGAGAGGTTTTCATCAATGGAAATCTCCTGAGTGAACCGTATCTAGCGGCTCCGCCGGCCTACAATGATCAGTGGCAGGTGGGCAGATCCGAGGTGTTCGTGCTGGGCGACAACCGCAACAATTCCTCAGATTCGCAAAACTGGGGGGCGCTCGCGCTCCAGGACATCATTGGCAAAGCTTTCCTGGTGTATTGGCCTCTAGAATCCATGGGATGGATTCCGCAATACGATCTGGCTGCAGCCGCAGATCAAGGATGATATGAGTATGCAAGAACCTTCGGCGGTTCAAGAAGCGACCGGCATGCGGGTGATCGTCATCGCTGATGTGGAGACGAACGCCACACAGCTGGTAGAGCGCATCCTGACGCCGGCCGGCTTTGAGGCCTGGCCGGCGACCGACGATGCGCCAACGGCGGATGTCTTGCTGGTGGATGTCACTCAAATTCGCGGCGATCCTATGGCCGGGCTGCGTAATCGACGGGAGATGGGCGATGATGCTCCCGCGCTGGTGCTCGCAGCTCATTTCCCAGCCTCACGTCTGCGCAGTTTTCTCCAGCTTGGCGTTCGAGATGTGCTGCTCAAACCCTATCGCGAGGAAGAACTCCATGAAGCGCTTAAAGCTTTGGGGGAAGCTCGCAAGGGCGAGGGCGGCACCGGAGAACTGACTCGCAGCGTAGAGAGTCTGCAGGAGGACCTGCGGCGAAGAACGGACGAGATCCGCATGCTGAGCGAAATCGGACGTGTGGTCGCCAGCCTGGATGATCTTGACCAGATTCTGGCGCGGCTGGTAGAAGCGGCCGCCTACGTGACCGACGCGGAGGAAGCCAGTATTTATTTGGCAGACACCGAGACAGATGAAGTCGTATTGCGAGCGACCAAACAAGCCGGTGATCGCCAGGCTACCCTGCAGCGACTTCGCGCGGATGACATGCTGGTTGGACAAGTCTTTCGCTCAGGCCAGCCGATCCTGCGCAAACCACGAATGGACAGCGGGCCGGTCAAGGTGCAGACCGGGTTTATGGTCCAATCCGTCGTGAAGGTACCGATCCGCATGAGAGAGGAAGTGGTAGGCGTGCTGGGCGTATACAACCGACTGGCCTTGCGCTCCTTCAATGAGCAGCACGTTACGCTTCTGATGACCCTGGCAGATTGGGCAGGGGTAGCGCTAGACCGCGCCGCTCTGGTCCAGCAGGCAAGCGCCAGCTCGAGCGGAACCGGGCCGATCACTCTGGCGCCTCCCAGCCTCATCGACGGACTGGATACGGCGATCGATACTTTGGAGACCTATGTCAACGGACAGAATGCACTTGGGCAGAAGAATTCTGAGCTGCTCAAACTCCAGGATCAATTGAGGCAATTGCGCGCGCTGCCAATATCAACCATTGAGCCGGAAGCTGCAGAGCAGCTTGTAGATCTGGCACGCCTGATTCAGCGCGCGGCAGCCGATCACCAACTGCAAGCAGCCCGGCGGGGCCTGAACCTGACGGTCGAATCCGAGGCTCCCGTACCGATGTTCCCCGGGGACAGCAGCCGCGTATATCAGGTGATCGATGCGCTTGTGGCAGCCGCAATCCGGCGCACGATGACTGGGCGCGTAATGTTGCAGATTCTGGTCTTTGACGCCGATGATGCCGAGGCGGAGGGGGTATTGCTGCCGGCCGATCTGGACTTAAAGCCAGGCCAATGGGCGGCAGTGGCCGTGGCAGATTCGAGCACGGGCTTATCGCCGGAGACGGTTAAGGCCTTGAGCTCGCCAACCGCCGACCCTGCGGCAGGCAACCTAGGCTATGGGCTTTCGTTGGGTGAACTAAGGATGATTGCGGAAAGTATGGGCGGAGTCCTATGGTACGATCAGACCCCGGCCAGCGCCAAGATCACGCTGGCGCTGCCCACCGGAAGCTAGCATGTCCAACCCTATTTCAGTCGAAATTTACACCACTAGCCACCGGATCTTGGGCCGAATCGACCCCGGCGCAAGCGGTCTCTTCAGTCATCTCAACATCCCCACCACAAACTACTTGGCACTCGAAGGAGCACACCTCAATCGGCTCCATCAGCCAACTCGTATGGTGGCGCGCTACCCAACGCTCTGGGTCGTTAAGAACACGATAGTGACCGTGCTGCTGAGCAATCGCGGCGAGATCGGGCCCTCTGGAGTTGCGCGCGGCGGCTACACGACAACTATGCCACATTGGGTACACCTGGTCCTGGGAGGTTACGAGCTGCGGGGGCAGGTTGAGACGCCGGGCAAGTTCAATTTCGCGAGTTTTATGATCGAAGGGGATCGGATATTTATTCCGCTCTACAACACCGAACTGATTGCAATACTGTTTCCAGATATTCGAGCCAGCTCCCCTGCAATGCTCTTCAACCGCGAAATGGTAGATGCGATCGCGTTGATCCCTCGCGAGGCGGTGCCTCGGACTACCGGCCAAACTCAGCCGGCTGCTAATTGACCCCCAACCATTGCCGCTAAATTCTTCCAGAAGCCAAATTCGCTAAATGGCCCGTAAACCTATCCTGGCTGCCAATTGGAAGATGAACCTGGGTCGCCCGGACGATGCTTTGGCATTCTTCCGGAAAATTCGAAACGGGCTGAACGACCTCGATGGCGTCGATCTTGTTATTTGCCCGCCGCCCACAGTCTTGTTCCAATTGGCAGAACTGTTGGCCCCAACTCGTATAGCACTTGGCGCGCAGAATTCGCATTGGGAGGATCAGGGAGCCGAGACGGGCGAGATCTCTCCGCAAATGCTTGCTGGGATTTGTCAGTACGTTATTCTGGGACATTCTGAGCGCCGAGCCACCGGCAGCAGCCAGGAGAACGATCAGGCCATCAATCGCAAGTTGCTGGCGGCCCTCGCACACGGGCTCACTCCGATTCTTTGCCTGGGTGAAAACCTCGAGCAGAACCGTACCGGCGAAACGGATTCCTTTGTATCGCGCCAGGTCAAGGCAGCTTTCCGAGATGTCGAACCTGCTCAGGCCGCCTCCTGTGTCGTGGCCGACGAGCCGATATGGGCAATAGGCAGCGGGGAAGCCGCGACTCCTGCCGACGCGAATCGAGTGATCGGACTATCTGTGCGAGGGGC
>CAYZXF010000046.1:0-6794 GCA_964482355.1 uncultured Anaerolineaceae bacterium
GATCTCATGATTGTCTCCGGCACCGTCACCAAGAAAATGATCCCAATCATCGTGCGGTTATACAACCAGATGCCAGAGCCGAAATACGTAATGGCCATGGGAGCCTGCGCTTCGGGCGGCGGCCCATTCAAGGAAGGCTACAACGTCGTATCGGGCGTCGACAAATTTGTGCCGGTCGATGTTTACGTTCCGGGTTGTCCGCCAACTCCACAGGCCTTATTGCACGGTCTAATCACGCTGCAGAAAAAGATCGATGGCCAGTCGGTACTCGAAGTACCCTGGTATCAGAAGGACCCAATCGCTGAGATACCGCAGCCATTGCTTGGACCCGATCTTGTTGACCCGAGGGATATTCCCGATTTCGCCGAGCGCCTCAAGGCCCAGGAAGAACGGCTAGCGGCGGAACCGAGTGAATAACATTCGCAGCGTCCACCGCACCTAAAGACAAAACCAAAGATGACAGACGAAGAATCTCCACAAGCTGAAGAGGCGACGCGGGAGCCGGACGCCATGGAACAGCAGTTCCCGGGCGTCCTCTCGCTCGACGAGCGCGATAACTTTGAGGGCTACCTCGTGCCGCCCGACAAGCTGGTTGAGTTTGCGACACAGCTCCGTGATGAGCTCGGCTACAACTATCTCTCATCTGTAACCGGAGTGGACTATCTGCCGGATGAGCAAATGGAAGTGGTTTACCACGCCTACCGCACGGAAGGCGGCCCAGCCTTAGTTTTCAAAACTCAGGTTCCGAGAGAAGACCCCACAGTACCCAGTTTAGTTGGTGTATGGCCCGGGGCCGACTTTCAAGAGCGAGAGGCGTGGGACTTGCTCGGCATCCGCTTTATCGGACACCCTAATCTGCGCCGCATATTAATGTGGGAAGGCTTCGAGGGACACCCCCTGCGGAAGGACTGGAAAGAGGCGTACTTCGAAGAAGACGCGAAGCCTTTCAAGAACCGTTGGCCTGAGGGCGACGTATACCGAATCGAAGATAAGGTCCCGTTTGGAAAGAACGTGCAATATCCCCCTGAATTTTCGCCCGAGGGCTGGATCCCAGAAGGCGACGAAGCGCTGTACGCCAGCATGGGTCAGAACTCAAGCGGCGAAAATGGCGATTCAATTAAAACGGACCAGATTGTAGTCAATCTCGGCCCGCAGCACCCTTCAACTCACGGGGTGTTCCGCATGGTGGTCACACTGGATGGCGAGACCGTAACTGATTTGAAACCCGTCATGGGTTATCTGCATCGAAACCATGAGCAGATTGGCGAACGCAACACCTACATCATGAACATGCCCTACACCGATCGCCTCGATTACCTGGCCTCGATGAGCAATAATTTTGCATACGCGCTAGCGGTCGAAAAATTGATGGGTATCAAGCCACCCGAGCGGGCGGAGTACATTCGGGTAATGATGGCGGAGCTCACCCGAATACAGAGTCACTTGTGGTCAATCGGTTTCCTGCTCAACGATTTGGGGGCTTTCCAAACACCCGCGCTGTATGCCATCATCGAACGCGAACTCATCCTGGATGTTTTTGAAGCGGTGAGTGGCTCGCGCATGATGTGCAACTACTTTCGCTTTGGAGGATTGGCACGCGATCTTCCTCCGGGCACGCTGCAGACGGTCCGCGATCTGGCATTTGAACGACTACCGCGCCGCATCGACGAGCTGGATGCCTATCTCACCGACAACGAAATCGTGCGTAGCCGCACCATCGGAGTGGGAGTGCTTCCGGCGGAAAAAGCGGTCGCGTTCTCCGCAGGCGGTCCGGTGCTAAGGGCCTCGGGCGTACCCTACGATGTTCGTCGTGCGGAACCCTATGGGATCTACGATCGTTTCGACTTTGAGGTTGCGGTGCGTTATGGTGGCGATGTTTACGATCGGTACCTTGTCCGGGTCGACGAAATCCGGGAAAGCATCAAGATCGTCCAGCAGGCGGTAGATGACATCCCCGAGGGCGAGATTCAGACTGGAAAACACGCCTTTCAGGTGCGGGTTCCGGCAGGAGAAGCCTACGGCAGAGTCGAGAATCCAAAAGGAGAGCTGGGCTTCTATGTGGTCTCGAATGGGAAGCCCAATCCCTGGCGATACCACATCCGCGCGCCATCATTCATTAATCTGACCGTGCTAGCCGAGATGTGCAAAGGAAACAAGATTGCCGACGTTGTCGCAATCCTCGGGTCGATCGATATCGTGCTTGGCGAGGTGGATCGCTAATGTATGGAATCGGGCTGGTCAGAGGCATGGGGATCACGATCAAGCACTTCGTCGCGACTTACGTGGACGATCTACGATGGTTTGGGCGTCGCTATTACAACCCAGAGGCATTCGCGGTACGCCAAAGCTCCGAGGCGAAAGGCATCTTCACGGTCCAGTATCCAGAAGAAAAGCTGATCACACCGGAAGAATTCCGGTACATTCCATTTCTAATCTACGATGAGCTTGAAGACGGAACGCACCAGGATCGCTGTACTTCATGCGGCATATGCGCCAAGGTCTGTCCACCGCAGTGCATTTGGATTGTGCGTTCAGACGATCCAGTAACAGGCCGCCCGATCCCGGAGCCGAGCGAGTTCTTTATTGATATCGACATTTGCATGAATTGTGGTTTGTGCGCCGAATTTTGCCCGTTCGAGGCGATCCGAATGGATCATGATTATGAAATCTCGACCTATGACCGCTTGTCGGACAACATCTACAACAAAGAGAAGCTCGATAGGCCTGCCTCGTACTACGCCTCAATACGCCCGCGAAACTCTGCTATCGATGATGCGACCATGGCGGAGAAGCAAGCCAAAAAGGCGGCAAAAGAGGCGGCTCGCAAACAACGCCAAGCAGAAAAAAACCAACCGTCAGACGATTAACCCGGTTCGGGACGCGAGCGTGCCGAATTACGCGGGTTGGAATTCACCTTTGCCATGCCCGTCGATCAATCTATGCCAGTAGGTGACCATGTATCAAAGCGACACTGAAATCCTATTCCCCATGCGAGTTGCTCCGCATCTTCGTGACCTGCGGGGCAACTTGTGGAGAGCAACGGTCGACCGAGCTTGTGATTCGGAAGACGCGTCCGTGGAGCAGCTTGCACTCTCCATGGTAATGATCCGGCTGGCTGGCTGCCTTTCATGTCATCCAGATTCACACCGTGCGATTCGAGGCTGCACAAACTGTGCGACCGCCACCATCCGTAGATTCCGAGGTGCGGACGAAGATCTCGAGGATTTGATCGACGGGGCAAAAGGAGAGGTGCTTGAGCACGCGCCTCAGGAGGTGGTTGTCCACAGTGGCGACTGAAAAGGCGGTGTTGGAGGCGCTTTCCAAGGTTGAAGAACCGGAGTTGGGGAAGGACCTGGTTTCGCTTGGGATGATCAAGAAGCTCGCGATCAATGGAAAAAAGGTGGCGTTTGCGGTTGAGCTCACGACCCCTGCCTGCCCCTATCGGGGGCAAATTGAGCAAGAAGCAAAAGAAGCCGTGGAAGAGCTCGATGGCGTTGAGGAAGTCGCGGTGACCCTGACCTCCAATGTTCTTTCCGACGGGCGTGCGCGCGGCCTCATCGATAGCCCGATCAAGAATGCAATAGCCATCGCCTCCGGCAAAGGCGGGGTTGGCAAGTCGACGGTAGCGGTAAATCTTGCTGCCTCGCTGGCGCTTGCCGGCGCCAAGGTGGGTTTGCTAGACGGCGATATTTACGGGCCCAACGTCCCAACGATGATGGGCGTGGACCACATGCCTCCACCGCAGGGAGACAAATTGGCCCCCGCCGAAGCCTTCGGCGTGAAATTCGTCTCGATTGCATTCATGGTCGAGCCTGGCAAGCCACTGATCTGGCGCGGGCCAATGCTGCACAAAGCCATTCGACAATTCATTGCTGATGTGGCATGGGGGGAACTCGACTACCTGGTCGTGGATTTGCCTCCTGGAACGGGAGATGCCCCGCTCAGCCTGTCCCAATCGATGCCTCTGACCGGCGCGGTCATCGTTACGATGCCTCAGCAGGTATCCCTTGACGATGCTGGCCGGGCGTTAGAGATGTTTCGCACCATGGAGGTGCCTATCCTGGGAGTGGTCGAGAACATGAGCTACCTGAAACTAGAGAGTGGAGAGGTGCTCGATTTATTCGGTCAGGGCGGCGGTACCAAACTCGCCGAATCTTCAAAGGTTTCATTCCTCGGCACGATCCCAATCGATTCGCGAGTGAGGGAAGGTGGGGATCAGGGTACTCCGATCGTGGTATCACATCCAGACTCTGAGGTGGGTCTCGCGATGACAGCGATAGCGGAGCAGATCGCGGCCAAGATCAGCGTGTCTGCGTACCATCAGTCGAACGTTATCCCCATTGAGTTGATCGATTGAAGGAACACCTTGCCCAGGATTACGATCTCGTAAATACCTTGACTGATCGAAACTCCTGCTTTCGTCTCGCCTCTCCTATGCCTCCCGTGAGTGCTATACTCCATCGATCATGAGTAGCAATCCGAACGTCATCACTAGCGGGGACGCTAGCACCAAGGCAAAAGCTAAGATTGTAGCTATTCGATTTCAGCCGCTTGGAAAGCTCTATCACTTCAACAATGCGGGAGTGAAGGACCTCCGGACCGGAGACTATGTGCTGGTATCGACTCGTCGTGGGCGAGAAATGGGCGAAGTCGCTGGCTTTGTCGATCCGGCCAAACGCCGAGGCAAACTCAAGCCTATCGAGCGGCGGGCAACGGCGCGCGAACTCGTGTTGCGGAGGATGTGGCAGCAAAAAGAACTGGAAGCCATGATCGAGTGCCGGGTAAAATCCTCCGAGCTTAGCCCTGAAGGGGTCAAGATTGCCAAAGCAGAATACTCCTACGACGGATCGCGGATCACCTTCCTCTACAACTATGAAGGGGATGAAAAGCTCGATATAAACAAACTGCGGAACGCAATGCAAAAAGCGATGAAGAAGTCGCGGGTGGAGTTTCGGCAGGTCGGGCCCAGGGACGTCGCCAAGATCATCGGTGGAATGGGCGCATGCGGGCTGGAGACACGCTGCTGCTCCATGTTCCTGACGGAATTCAGCCCCGTTTCGATTAAAATGGCCAAGGCGCAAGGAATCTCGCTCAATCCTCAGGAAATCACGGGAATGTGTGGGCGCTTGAGATGCTGCCTGGTTTATGAGTACGAGCAATACGTGGAAGCTCGAAAACAGCTGCCCAAAGTCAAGAAACGGGTGGTTACTCCTCTAGGTGAAGGGAAAGTTACCGAGGTGCTGCCGATGCGGCAGGCGGTGATCGTAAGGCTCGCTGAAGATAACCGCAGGGTGGAATTTCTCAAACATGAGATCGAGCCATATGAAGAGCTCCAGGCGCTCAAGGGAAAGGCCGACAGCCCGTGCGATCGGCACGAAGGCGGCGGCTGCGACTGCGGTAGGAAAGACTAAGGCATAGCCCACGGGGCAAAGCCCCCTTTACTCCTTTATCAGTCCCAAATCCTATTGACTTCGCTTCACAGGCGGAAAATACTCAAGCGCGTGCTTCGTGTCTGAATGCGCGATCGTTGGAGTTATTGAAAATACCAGTATCGTGCAATTCATGCACTGAAAGGTTGTTCAAGAATGGTCCTAAAGGAAAAACAAGTGAATCTGCTTGATCAAGAAGGGGTCATTATGGCTTTTGATGCGACTCCACCCAAACGCGTAGTGAGCTTGATTCCATCCATGACCGAGAGCCTATTCGATCTGGGAGTCGGGGATCGGGTGGTCGGCGTAACCGACCTTTGCACGCCTCCTGAAGAGGACCAGCTGCGCCTGCAGCGGGTGGGCGGCACGAAGAAGCCTAACTTGGAGGCAGTTCGGATTCTGCGTCCTGATCTGGTGATCGCTAATCAGGAGGAAAACAGCGAAGATTCGGTGAGAGCCCTCAGCGAGGCAGGGTTGACGATCTGGCTGACATTCCCAAAGAGCACGGTAGACGCTCTGGATTTGCTATGGACGATCCTAAAAATCTTTAAGCTTTCAGAACAGGTGCCCCTTGTAGAGACCCTCGCCAGAACGCTGGACTGGACGGAGAAGGCTACGACCGCCCGGCTGTCGATACCGACCTTTGTTCCGATCTGGCAGGGCGAAAAAGAAGATATAGGCCCATGGTTTATGACTTTCAATTACCAGACCTATGCCAATGATGTGCTCGCTAAGGTGGGGGGTATGAATGTTTTTACGGCTCGTAAGCGCCGCTATCCGCTGGAGGCGGATCTTGGCACGGCTGAACCAGAGGATGCAGGTGAGCGGGATACTCGATATCCGCGGGTAACCATCGATGAAGTTATCGAGAGCAAACCGGACGTCATCCTGCTCCCGAATGAGCCATACGCATTTGAGGAAAGTCACAAGAGCCAGATCGAAGAGTGGCTTGCCGACACCCCTGCAGTCGAATCAGGTAGGGTACATCTCATTGATGGAAGCCTGCTTACCTGGCACGGCACCCGTTTGGCCAAGGCGGTCGCGGAACTTCCCACTTATTTACGAGAGTAAGCAAGAACTGCGTCCTCAGACCGCTGCTATTCGCGATCCCAATCATCGGATTCCAGGTCAACAAAAGACGCTGAGGCCCGCCGCTCACGAAAACCCGCTCGCAAAATCCCATAGTTCGCCTTGACGATATGGGTGACCCTACCTAGAATCAAGGCATTCTAGCCAAAGGAACTGATTATGGGCTCCGGATTCAGAACCATCCTAATTAGCATGCTAGCAACGGCGGTAGTCGGCGGCATTCTTGGACTACTGGTGGGGGTCCTTATCAGAGATCCGTTGAACACAGTCGGGATG
>CAYZXF010000047.1:0-2739 GCA_964482355.1 uncultured Anaerolineaceae bacterium
TGGGAACCGGGTCTGACACGGTGCTGGCCCAGCAGGCGGCGGAGGTGCTCGGTGTGCCGCTTGATGACATCGTGATCTACTCCTCCGATACCGATTTCACCCCCTTTGACAAAGGGGCATATGCTTCCAGCACAACTTACATTTCTGGCGCGGCGGTGGTTGGTGCGGCAGAGCAGGTCGCTGCGCGCATTCGAGTGCGTGCTGCCCGCATGATCTCTAAGCAGGGAGGCAAGCTAGTCAAGCCGGAGCAAATCGACTTGGCTGATGCACAAGCTTGGGCTCCGGACGGGCGGTCGGTCACGATGGAAGAGGTGGCGATGAATGCGCTGCATCATGAGGATCAAGAACAGATCATGGGGGTGGCTTCGTATGTATCGCCAGTCGCGCCGCCTCCCTTCGCAGCGCAATTTGCGGAACTGACGGTGGACATCGAAACCGGTCAGATCACCGTGGATCGGTTGGTGATGGTGGTGGACTCCGGGATTATTATTAACCCGCTGACCGCGTCGGGTCAGATCGAGGGCGGAATGACGCAGGCGCTGGGTTATGCGGTAAGCGAGGAAATGCTTTATGACGATGCTGGCCGACCGCGTGAACTAGATTTCACGGATTATCATATTTTCGCTGCGCATGAGATGCCGGAATTAGAGACCCTGTTCGTGGAAACCTTTGAGCCTTCTCACCCGTTTGGCGTGAAGGCGGTGGCGGAGATTCCCATGGACGGCGTGGCGCCTGCGGTGGGAAATGCGGTGCTCGACGCTTGCGGGGCGAGTGTCAATGTCGCGCCGATTACTCCCGAGCGAGTGTGGCGCGAGCTCCAGGCGGATGTCTAATTTATTTGCCCGGATTGCCGAGCTGCAGGCGGCCGGGAGGAGCGTAGCTCTCGCCACCGTGGTGCGTACAGTGGGATCGGTTCCTAGGCATGAGGGGACGCGCATGCTCATCTTCCCCGATGGACAGATTGAGGGAACGGTCGGTGGGGGTGATCTAGAGAGCCGAGTCATCCGGGCTGCGCTGGAAACCCTTGATGGAGGCTCCCCGAAAACCCTGCATTATGAGTTCCGAGACATTGAGCAGGGGGACGTGGGAGTCTGCGGCGGGGAGATGGAGGTCTTTGTGGAAGCTGTGAGGCCATCACCAACGGTGGTCGTGGTCGGAGGCGGACATGTCGGAAGCTCCGTTGCGCATCTGGCAAATTGGCTGGGATTCCACGTAGTGGTTACCGACGACCGGCCCGAGTTTGTAACCGTGCCCGGCGCCGATGAAAGTATCCTGGCCCCGCTGGCAGAATTGCCCAACAAAGTCAACATCACCTCCGAGACCTATATCTTGCTTACCACCCGCGGGCTTCCGATTGATGTCGATGGGTTGCCGGCGCTGCTCGATAGCGAGGCCGGATATATCGGAGTCATTGGTTCCAAACGTCGCTGGGACACCTGCGCAAAGCAGCTGGCCGAGCAGGGTGTTCCGCAAGAAAAGATCGACCGCGTCGTCTCGCCAATGGGGCTGGAGCTCAACGCCGAAACGCCGGAGGAAATAGCGGTAAGCATGTTGGCCGAAATCATCATGCTGCGCAGGGGTGGGAGCGGAGAACATATGGCGCACGACCAGCACAAGGAGCGCTGAGGCCATGATGTGGAAGCACTACCACACGGTCCGCACGATCGATGAGGCCGTCGAGCTGCTTTCCAAGTACGCCGGCTCGGTGCGGATTGTGGCCGGTGCGACAGATCTGATTATCGAGCTCGAGGCAGACTTACGGCCGGATCTGCGCGGGCTGATCGATATCACTCGGGTCCCCGGGCTGGATCACATCACCACGGATGACGAGGGATGGATTCACCTTGGCCCGCTCGTCACCCACAATCATTGTGCGGTTTCCAAGCTGATTATCGAGCGCGCTTACACGCTGGCGCGTGCGTGCTGGGAGGTTGGGGCTCCACAGATCCGCAACCGTGGAACGATCGCTGGGAACCTGATCACGGCCTCTCCCGCCAACGATTCGATCACTCCCCTCATGGCCCTCGGCGCGCAGGTGACACTGCGATCTACAACCGGCGAACGGATAGTGCCGATTTCGGACTTCTACACGGGCGTTCGCCAGACGGTGATGCGCGACGATGAGTTCATGGCAGACGTCGCCTTTCCCATGCCCCCTGAGGGAGCCCGTTCCACGTTTGTCAAACTTGGCCTGCGGCGTGCCCAGGCAATCTCCATCGTAAACATTGCAGCAGTGCTTGAGTTTGATGATTCTAAGGTAGTGGGGGCTTCGATCGCATTTGGCTCAGCGTCGGCGACCATCGCCCGGGCGAGTGCGGCTGAAGCCTACTTGCGCGGCAAGTCCCTCGACGAGCAGGTCATTCAGCAGGTTAGCGAACTGGCAGTCGAAGCCGTTTCGCCAATTGACGATGTCCGAGGTTCCGCTCGATATCGCCGTGAAATGGTGCGGGTATGCACTCGCCGGGCCTTGAACAGCCTGGCGGCTGGCACGGAGCGCGCTGACTATCCGGATTCTCCTGTCAGCCTCTGGGGAACTGAAGACTGGCATTGGTTGAAGGAGCTTCAGCAGACGACGGTGCATCCGGGGACAATCGAGACCGTGATCAACGATCGCCCTCATCGGTTTGAGTCAGGCTCAGAGAAGACATTGCTTCGGTTGCTGAGAGAAGAAGGCAGCCTGATTGGCACCAAGGAAGGGTGCGCTGAGGGGGAGTGCGGCGCCTGCACGGTTGATCTGGA
>CAYZXF010000048.1:0-2435 GCA_964482355.1 uncultured Anaerolineaceae bacterium
TGATCGTAAGGTGCAGGACCGCAAGTAAGACAACGTAGAGCCAACCCTGGTAGTCCACGCGCCAAAGCATCGCTGCTATCCAGAACCATACATATGCGACCAGGCCGTACATCAGCACGTAATACAGGTTGAACGAACGATATTCCTCCGGTCCAAAAGGCAGAATCCCTGTGAAACGTAAGGCGGTGAGGGTAGCAATGATGGCAGAAACTCCTGCCAGGACGCCAAGTACGGTTACACCGAATGGACGTTTCATTTGACGCTCTCCTCTATAAATGTTGCCCGGTTGACTCTGGAGAATCGAATGATACAGGTACAGCGGAAATTCGTCGACGCCTAACTAGCTGAATTCGTCATTCTACCGATTAAAAAGTAACTAAGTGGAATACCTGCATTTGCTTCTTCAATGTAGCGATGGTTGGGAGAAAGGGCGGTCGGGGATTCGGAAAAATACTCGATGGTAATTCTATTGTCGATCATACTCATCACTACGCTAGACATCGTATGTACAAACCAATACTGGGGGAGGCTTGAGTGGTGCTCCGAATTTCCCACATAGTCCAAACCGCCATACTCGACGTAAGGCTCCGTCTTAAAATAGGGTTCGGCAAAACACAGGTTATCTGCATCCTCGCTGCCCGCGAGTGGAAGCACATCGGTTATGGGGTGGACTTCGTGCATGAAGAGCAGCCCGTCGTTCCGCAATAGGGCTGCTACTTTTTTAAAAAAGAGTTGTAAATCTGGTAACCAGCCCATGCCTCCCGCTCTGATGTAGGCGATATCAAAGTGATTATGGTGTTCGGCTCCAATCTCATAGACATCCGACCGGATAAATTGGCAATCGATTTGGCATAGTGCCGCTCGCTCATTTGCTTCCTTAATCGCTTCGTCAGAAATATCAATCCCAACGCACTCATCCGCTCCCATATTCTTCAGCGACATCAGTTCAACGCCATTGTTACAGAGCAACTGGACCACTCTCTTGCCTTGGACACCCACCTGCTTCAACAATTCGATCTCAGCATCATCTAATGCCACGAAACCTGGTCGAGAAAAGGATTCGTTCCATTTTTGCCTGGCTGCCTGCTGGTGGAGCGGCATGACTTCGTTCCAGGCCTCTCGATTGGCCTCCGTGTAGCGCTTCAGATCAGACTGCATGTTTGTCAACGGCTCCACGCATGGACACATCATTGTAATGAACTTACTGATCGAAACTTGTCAAAAGCTCAGGAATCTACAGCCCCCGGGCAATTGCCCGAGGGCTTGTCTTTTCCAATGAGAGAGACGACTACTCGGATTCGTCGAGTTGAGCCATCTCCTCGTCGGTCGGTTCTTCGGCCTCGATGCCGAGGTCGTCTAAGGCACTTTCCATTTCGTTTTCGTCCATGTCCTCGAGCTTCTTGCCCGTGTGCGCTTCGACCTGCTCGGCTTGCGGCTGGGTCAGTTTGTAGGCGCCATATCCAACGCCCGCGATGACCATTCCGCCGATGATAATTCGTCGTCGTCGACGTCGCCGTCGACGCCTGTGCCTACGACGTCTTCGACCCCTCCCTGCGGGTCCCACTGCTCTACCTCTTGGCATTTGCGTTTCCTTTCTATCGTTGCGATCGTGTTTCGCGAATAGCCTTCTTACTCCAGTTCATCGTCGTTATTATCGGATACCTGGTTACTGATGTCCCATGGGATTAAGCGTATTGCCAATGCTACAGCAATTATGCTAGCTGGTACGAAAAAGCTTGGAAGATCGAACGGACCCTCAGAAACTGTGACTTGTTGGAGCAAGAAAACGGAGAGCGAGACCACGATGACTACCAGTATGGTTCGCTTCATCTCGTCCAGGGATTCGACCTTCAATGCCGAGGGCATCTTCACCTGTCCTAGCTTGCGCCGCTCCTCTGGGAGCGTGACCAAGAAGTACATGCTGTAGGCGAAGTAGAGCAAGATAAACCCCAGCAAGAAATTGTCAATCGACTCCAGGACCAGTCCAGTGGCTTCGGACATGTTTCCAAGCGTAAACAAACCCTCCCCGAACCCAAATGCGGTAGCGAAAGCAAGGATCACATGATATCCGCCGATGAGCATCATTAGCACCGCGGCAAATAGGGAGCCGATCACGGCAAGAATTGCAACATAGTGAATTCGGAATAAGGTGCTCAGCATTTGTTTGTGGTGATACGCGGTGAGGAAAGCCTCGGATATCTTACTGCATTATCTGAGCAAGATTCTCGTGCAGGCAACCGGCGAACAGATCATCCAGTTTTCGAGGGTTTAGTGCGCCGGGCTCGCCAATAGCCACGATATGTGTGTGTGGAGTCCGCGCTCCCCATAGGTCATCGAACGTCACCGTCGCTCTTCGCCCGACCACCTGAAGTACGGCTCGACGTTCTGGCTGTTCTGCTGCGAAAACGATGCCTTTACAACGGTAGACGTTTTCC
>CAYZXF010000049.1:0-4109 GCA_964482355.1 uncultured Anaerolineaceae bacterium
ACCGTTTTGTCGTCCTGATTGATGACCTTTACTCCCAGATCTACCTGGCCGCCGCCCAGCCGCGGAATGGGCTTCGAATCAACCATTTCCATTTCCACGTGTACAGTGTCGCCGAAGAAGACCGGCTGGCTAAAGCGCCAATCACGGATATCGCGCCAGGCGAGGACTGTGCCTTCCAAGAGCCCACTGCGCATGGCAAGTCCCGAAGCCACGGACAGCACAAGTAGTCCGTGCGCGACGCGCTGCTCAAAAAGGGAATCCTCCGAATAAGAGAGGTCGGTATGGATCAGGTTGTAGTCGCCTGACACGCCCGCGAAGTTGACGACATCCGCCTCGGTAATTGTCCTGCCGACGGTGCTCATTTGCTGACCGGCTTCGAATTCCTCGAAATACAACCCTCTGCGAGCTTCAAATTTTGCCATTTGGATCTCCGTTACAAATTGTAAACGAGGTGGCCGGGGCGTAAGCGGCTGCTCGTGGGCGAATTGGCCGCGGCGGGGGAATTGGTGTCCCCTTGTGGAAGTAGTCGCCCCTTGAGGAATTGGTCGGTTCACCCGGTAACTTTCCAAGTTTGAACTGCTTTGCCCTTTCAAGTTCCCTCCCTACAATTGCCATATGCGTGAGTGGGGACTGACTGCAGAGGCGCCGTTGTCGCTCCGCATTGCGGCGGATGCTCGCATGACGGTGCCCAGCTATGTGGATGATCAGATTTGGGAGCTGCGCCTCGGAGGTGGCACCCCATCTGCGATTGCGCTCGAGACTACCTACGGAATGCGCGCGCGCAGCATGCGCATCTTTCCTGGCTTCAGACTCAATCAGGATACCTGGATCGATCCACAGGACTTTCATGCTCCTCCGATAGTGGGCTCCTTTCTTTCCAACTACCTGCGCATATCATTCGAACCCGCATTGGATTTGAGAGTCGTCGCAGAGTACTGGGTAAAAGAGTCCAATCTGGTAGGCGGACGCTTCACTCTCTACAACGCAAGCGCTGAACCGATCCGCCCAGAGATGCTGATCCACGCTCAGCTTCAGCCAGGGGAGAACCCACAGACCATGACGAGCGTGTCGCATCAAGGCGTCACCGTGCTCCAGGGATCTACCGGAGGGTTGGCTCCGCTATTATTTCTCTCTGGCGGACCGCGGGCGGCGATCGCGCCTTATCCGGCGTTGAGTGTGCGCCCCCGCCTGGACCCTGGCGCTTCCGAGATATTCACCTGGGCACACTCTGCGTGCGCGGAGCTCCAAGATTCTCTTGCATTGGCCAAGGAATTGATGTCTATCAAATGGGATGCCGAAATTGCGCGGATCGAGCAAGAGAATTCTGGGTTGGTCGAAGTAGAAACCGGTGATCCTGAATGGGATGCAGCCTTTTCGCTCGCGCAGACAATATCGATTGCCTCCTTTGTCGGACCCACCCGCCATCTTCCCCATAGCTCGATCGTCGAAGAACGATCCCCCGACCGTGGGTACTCCGCGCATCCTGAAGGGAGAGACCACGATCGGGGTTGGGACGGAGTGTCTGCATCGAGTGCATACGTCACGATTCTGCAGATCTTGCCCAGTGCGCCGGAGTTAGCGAAGGGGACTCTTCTGAATTTTCTTGCCAGCCAGGTGCCAAATGGGGCAATCGATTGGAACCCCGGACTGGGCGGGCAGCGAAGTGGGCTGCAATCCGTTCCGCTGCTGGCTAATCTGGCATGGCGGATCTATTCGCAGACTGAAGATCGCGAGTTCCTGTCCGACGTATATCAAAGGCTGAAGAGTTTTATCGATTCGTGGTTTGGGGAAGCTCATGATGTGGATGCCGACGGGCATCCAGAGTGGAGCAGCACCAGTCAATCCGGATTCGAAGATTGGCCCGCCTTCGATCGAGCGCACTACTGGGGACAAGGGCTGGACATTGCGTTGGCCGAAACACCTGACCTGACTTCGTATCTCTACCGAGAAATTGCTGCGCTCATCGAGATGGGACGAGCCCTCGGACAGACCGAGCACGATCAGGACCTGGGCAGCCAACTGCTGCTGCTGAAGGCGGCAATAGAGCGGACCTGGTCCGACAAGGAAAGCTGCTACCTGTCGCAGGATCGCGACCTAGATCGGACGGTCATCGGCTCCCGGCTGGGTATCGGCCAGGGAGCATTTGAGATTGAAGTGGGGCATGAGTTCGATCCACACATTCGCGTGCTGGTACGGGTGCGCGGCGAAGAGCAGGAGCGACGGGAGCTCAAGGTGGTTGTTTACGGAAAGATCGGAGGCAGCCGCAAACGAAAATATGAATTGATCGGTAGCAAATTTCGATGGGTTGAGGATCTTGGCACCGCCGCGACAACGAACACTTTTGCTCGCATCGAAAAAATCGTGGTTCGCGGCCTGAGCTCGGAGGCGAAAACGGAGCTACGGATCGCCGATTATTCCCGGCCGGATCATACCGGCCTGCTCCCGCTCTGGGCGGGGGTTCCGGAGAGGAAGCGAGCGGATCAGCTCATCAAACAGAATCTAAAGAATGAAAGGAGATACTGGCGCGAATTTGGGATTCCAGGCTGGCCCGCTGACGGCTTGGCCTATCGCAACGCCTCGGTCCAGATCCGCCCCAGCATCATGATCGGAGAGGGGCTTGTAGATCAGGGTTATTTAAAGGAAGCGGTAGATCTGATGACCCGATTGATGCGAGCATGCACGAATTCGCTTCACCGGGATCGAGCCTTCCGAGAGACTTATGACCCTGATCAACCAGGCGGGGCAGGAAAGCTGGGCCACAGCTCTGGCGTGGCTCCCCTTTCCCTTTTTCTGTATGTGTTAGGGGTGCGGTTGATATCTCCGCACAAGATCGCGCTGAGAGGCCACAACCCGTTTCCGTGGCCGATCCGGCTCACCTACCGGGGAATTGAAATTCAATGGAAAAAGGATAGCGCCTTGGTGCGGTTTCCGGATACGAGCGAGGCAACCGTAACTGGTTTGCAGGTGCAGCTGGTAGAGCAGAACGAGGCCTAAGACCTCACTTCAAAACTTCGAAGCGAAGTACATAAAGGATCGTCGCGACCACACAAGTCACAATCATGATCGGCAACCCATTCCTGAGCCACATGCGAGTTGTGATCGGGTGCTTGGTCTTTTCGCTTAGGGAGACGACCACGATGTTGGCGGTGGATCCAATCGGGGTTCCATTGCCGCCAAAGCCCGCCCCAAGGGCCAACGCCCACCACAAAGGCGTGATGTCCAGCCCCGGTCGGGCGAGCGCCTGAATGATAGGGATCATTGCAATAGTGAACGGGATGTTGTCAATTACGGCAGAGGCGATTGCCGAGACCCAGAGCAGCGCCACGCCCATCAAGATTATGTCCTGGGCGGAAAGGCTAGCCAGGCTTTCACCGGCCAGAGCGAGCAAGCCTGAGGCCTCTATGCCCCCTACAATCACAAATAAGGCAGCGAAGAAGAGTAAGATCGTCCACTCGATCCCCGCCATCACCTTTTCGAGATCCGGCTGCAACCAGATGAGCGCCGCGGCCGCTCCGATCAGCGCCACAAACCCGGCTTGTAAATGGAGAGTGCTGTGGAGGAAAAACAACAAGACGACACCCGCCAGGACGAACAGCACCTTGTTGGCCGAGGCGCGATCCTTCAGCGCCTCGTGTTCGTCCAGAGCCTCCAGCGCCTCGATGTTGCTGGGTACCTCGGCCATCTCCTTTCGAAAGAGCAGGCGTATCATGGCCAGGGTCACCAACCAGGCCACAAACACGATTGGCCCAAGGTTCACGACGAAATCGATAAAGCTCAGTCCGGCTGCGGATCCGATAAGAATGTTGGGAGGATCTCCCACGAGTGTGGCGACACCCCCCGTGTTGGCGAGTAAGGCCTCGGCCATCAGCAGCGGAATGGCGCTGATGCCCAGGATCCCAGCGATCAGGACCGTGACCGGCGCCATGAGAATCACCGTCGTGACATTGTCCAGAAAGAGCGAGGCAACGGTCGTAATGGTGCCTAAAGAAACGAGCAGGATCCACGGATTCCCTTTTGTTCGCTTGGCAACCAGGATCGCAATGTACTCGAAGTATCCGGTGCGCCTCAGCACCGCCACAATCACCATCATTCCAAAGAGCAGGGCCAGC
>CAYZXF010000050.1:0-2076 GCA_964482355.1 uncultured Anaerolineaceae bacterium
TGTAGAGCACGAGGTATCCAATATCGCTGTACTCGCCGAACTCCTCCTTCGCACTCTTGAGCTTCACCAGATCCACCTTATTGACACAAATGATGGCGCGAATATTTGCGCTCTCTGCCATCACCAGCAGACGATCCATCAGGCGGAAGTTCGGATCTGGATCCGCAGTGGCAAAAACAAACACCGCTTGATCCGGGTTGGCGATCAGAACCTGTTCCTTCTCTCTTCCCGGATTGCGGCGAGAGAGCACTCGGTCTCGTGGTTGTACAGCCTCAATCATCATTTTGCCGCCCTGAGCGCGCACAACTTCGACCCGATCACCGATCGCGATCTCGTCGACCTCCCGCTTAAGACGGCCCCGGATCTGGGCTTGGACCTCTCCTTGATCGGTTTCCACGTCATAAAAGCCCGCTCGAGCGCGAAGAACCAACCCTGGTATGGGCTTATCGATCATTGAATGCAAGTTAGGTCGTGGATGAGTTGAGTTGAGTTGCTTAGAAGTAGTGAGCGGCTGGCAGTTGGTTGACCCACTCAGCTCTCTTCTTCCCCTTCGTCCTCATCGGATTCAGGGTCGGGGACCGCGGGGATCCTGATTCGTTCTTCCCAAGGGTAGCGCTTGATCGGCTGCCCCAGGAAGTGGGACTCGATCACCCGCCTCGCTACAGGTGCAGCCCATTCCGATCCTTCGCCCTGGAATTCAAGAATGACGACCACGACGATATCGGGGATGTCTTCACGCTCTTCAAACGTATAGGCTGCAAACCAGGCATGCGGGTCGGTAAAGTCTCCGGTCTGGGCGGTGCCCGTTTTGCCGGCGATATCGAGATTGAGGCCCAGGAAAACACTTCTGGCGGTGCCTTTGGAATCACGAACTACCCCGACCATGGCCTCCTGGATGGCTTCCAGATTCTCGATACTGACCGGAACCCTACCCTGCACAATGGGTTCGAATTCTGAAAGGATCTCTCCCTCAGCGCTTTCGACCCGGTTCACGATCTGAGGCTGGTACAGCGTGCCGCCATTTCCGATGGCCGCTATCATGCGTGCCACCTGCAGCGGAGTTACCTGCAGGAAGCTTTGTCCGATCGCGAGCTGCACCGAATCCCCTTGTGCCCATTCCTGCTCAAATAGCGCCAGCTTGGTCTCAGGGTCCGGGACCAGGCCTGCTTGCTCACTGATCTCAATTTCGGTTGCGGAACCGAGGCCAAAGCCTTTTGCCATGTCGGAAATCGCCGTCTCGAGCCCACGATTGTGGAGGTCCAGGCCGATATGATAGAAGTACGGATTACAGGAGCGCACGAGGGCTTCCTGAAGCGTAATGTCACCCCAGCCACCCAAACCCTTCTCAAAACGCCAGTCATAGAGGGTTATCCCACCCAACTCCTTGAATTCAAGTCCGCAGTTGTAAATCGTGTCCGGCTCGTAGACGCCCGATTCGAGCGCGGCGGCCATGGTCATCGTCTTGAATACCGATCCGGGAGCATAGGCGCCCACGGTGGCTCGGTTGAGCAGAGGGTCATTTGGGATCTGGAAAATTTCTGTGAGGCCGGTGGCCCTGTTGGGATTTCCAGTGTCGAAGAGATTGGGATTGAAGTCCGGCGTAGAGGCGATCGCCAGCACCGCGCCGGTGTCTCGATCGAGAACGACAACCGCGCCGGTGAGATCGCTATCCGCGAGCGCTTGCTGAGCATGAACCTGCAATTCGCGGTCGAGTGTAGTGTATACGGCGAAGGGAGGTTCCGACTCTTGCGAAGCGATGGCGGTGTCTGGACGGCCCGCTGCGTCGGTCGTGTACAGCGTGCCGCCGGGTCGACCTCGGAGCGGCTCCTCATACCAATATTCCAGGCCGATCTGACCGACGAACTCGTCGCCCTGATAGCCCTGCACCAGGTAATCCTGCAGGTCCTCTTCCTGTATCCAGGTGATATAGCCTAAAGAATGGGGCGCTAGTCCGCCTTCGAAATACAGGCGCGTGTCGTAGTTGCCCCACTGCACGCCACCCACGCTTGCGAGGGTGCCCTGCACCTGTTGGAACGCTTCGAGCGGCACCTCTCCCAAGTTGACACGGAAGTCGGT
>CAYZXF010000051.1:0-2531 GCA_964482355.1 uncultured Anaerolineaceae bacterium
CACATACATTAACTCGAGAATTGAAAACGCAATCCGTGAGATCTTGCAAGCCTCAAAGGTTCCACCGATCATAATCATTCAGAGCGATCACGGATATCGGCAGGGGGGAGTAGTGGGAATAAACATTCTGAATGCTTACTATCTCCCCGGCGGTGGTGACCAGCTTCTGTTCGACACCATCTCTCCCGCAAACTCATTTCGGATTGTCTTCGATTATTATTTTGAAGGTCGCTACGGTGTGCTTGACGACATCAGCTACTCCTCACCGTTCAATTCCTTTCATTTCACTATTGTTCCGAATATTCACGCCGATGACTAGGTGCCTTCAGAATACGTCGGAAGCTTCGAACGGCTCGTTATGGATTTGATGCCCTCAACCGAATATTCACGTGGGATGTTGACCCCCTAAGCCGCATAATTTAGACTGATCCCATGCTCGCCAAAGTGCACACTGCGGCGGTATTGCACTATCTTCTAACTCTCACTTCGGTGCTGACGGTGATGCACATTCGCGGTCGCAGACGCACGCAGCGGTCGGCTTCCCAACCTTTCCAATGACCAATCTTCGCAGCCGCTTGAGGAGGTTCTGGCCGCAGGCACTAGTTGTTCTAGACATCCTTCTTATTGGAACGGCCTCCTATGTGGCAATCTCGCACCTCTTGAGCGACTTGAATCTCTCACCTGATTCGAGTTCCTATATCACTGCTGCCAAAAATTTCGCCGAGATGGGCAGGCTAATCGTCTTTGTTAATTCTCCTGCTCGGGATATGGATCCGAAGGTCGAGCCCTACTCAGAGCAGCCACCGGGCCTCCCAGCTTATTTTGTTCCCTTCATGCTCGCGTTCGACGATCCGATCCAGGCAGCGGTCATCGCTCATGCGGTGGTCATCGTTTTTCTATTCTTGTTTCTCTACTTGCTAATGGGCCGCCTGGGTTTATCGCGTTTCATGAGAGCCATTGGGTTGGGGTTCTTTTTAATGATGAGCGGCTTCAAGGAATTTTATGTTGATCCTGGGACCGAAGGTTTGTTCATTTGCCTCACCGTAGCTATTGGATGGCTGGCGATCCGATACTATCAGGGGGGCCAGGAGAGATGGGTCTGGCCGACCCTCGTCCTGCTAATCGCCTTTTCCACTAGTGTCCGATATACAGGGGTTGCCAATATTGCCTGGCTAATCCCTGCTCTCTTTCGCAGGAAAACCGTCGCGGGTGTACCACTGCTGATCACGAATCGCTCAGTAATCATAGTCATCATTGGGGGAGGCCTCGCCCTGGTGGCGCTCTCTCTGCTCGCCGACGCATTTGGATTTTCAAAAAACCCAGGAATCGGACCTGTCCAGACCTGGGGGATCGCCGTGGGATTGGTAACTCTTGTGGTGGGGACGATTCTGTTAACGATTGTACGACGAAAAAGGCTTCAGGCTGCACCGGAGCGATCAGACTCCGTATTGGCGCCCGATGTCTATTGGCCGATTGGGGCTTCGCTCGCTGCCATGGTTCCGATTGGTCTCTGGCTTCTTCGTAACCAGTTGACCGTGGGCAATCCTACACGGACGGGTGAGTTTGATTCGTTCATGCCTGAGAATTTGCTAGCCCCATTTGAATTCATCAGGTCCAGTCTGTTCGATCTTCGCTTGATCCCCACGACGATCGTTGTGTGGATGACGGTAGTGATCGTCCTCTTGCCGCTTATTCTTAGCCAACCGAGAGAGCGGAAAGCACACCTTCTGCTCATGGCGGCGTGTACAGCGCACTTCATTGCGGTCGCGCTGGCATCGACAGTGGTCCGCATATCAGCCGTGCATTTCAGGCTGCTCTCCACCGCGATCGCACTGGGCATCCTAGTTGGATTGAATGGTGTTCAGGCAGGGATCGGCTATGAACATTCTCGCGCTTGGCGAAAAATGCTGTACGCGTTGCCGATTGGCTACCTCGCCCTGGCGAGCAGCGTTTCAGCTGGGCTCTTAGTGCCGGGTAGATTCGCAATTAGCTACCCGAGGGAGCGGCAGCTCTGGACGGACATCAAAGAGCTAGGGATTGTAAATATGTCGAGCCACTTCTACTCAGATGGAATATTCGAGCATCAGATATTTGTTGATATCCCGCAACGGATCTTCTGGGACCCTGAAGTGGTGGAGAATGCGGCTGCGGTAAACAATTGCCTCGCAAGTGGGCAAAACCCATTCATCTTGTTCCAGAACTGGGGGCCCGAAGCAAAGGCACTGGATAACCATATCGCGAACGGATCGGTGAAGCTCGAAGTGGTCGAGTTCCCAACCTCCGGCTTCACGCTTTATTACCCGCCCGGATAATTGCGTTCTGCCAGTGTCCACATTATTGACCCCTCAAGCTCCATAACTTAGACTGAGCCAATGCTCGCTAAAGTGCACACTGTGGCAGTGGTAGGGCTTGACGGCGAAGTGGTGGAAGTCGAAGTCGATACTTCGCGTGGGTTGCCCTCTTTCTCCATAGTCGGCCCAATAACCCGGGTACATTTCGCTTGCCAATTACTGCTCCTGCCAATGGCATGA
>CAYZXF010000052.1:0-1833 GCA_964482355.1 uncultured Anaerolineaceae bacterium
AATCGTTATTACGCTGCTCTGCGCCGTGATGGCGATCCCACTGCTGATCGTGGCATATGGGTTGCTGACCACCTACACCACCGGAGCGTGGACGCTGACTTACCGCCGCCTGAACGGAACGATGGGAGCCGAATTGCCGGCAACGTAATCGGAGGTTCGCACAAGCAGATTACGGATTCATGGAACTATAGATGGAAGTAATTTGTTCATTTGGAATACCGCCCCATGAAGCGAGAACCTAACCTCTAGATTCCCCGTTCAGGGTTTGGTATGTTTCAACCAGGTCACCCGGGACAAATTCTCGAATTCTGATATGCATGGCGTGATCTTAGCTCGCTCGAATAGCGAGTAAAGTAATATCGTCCTCGTTTGAAGCCTCGCCCTGATATGCCTGTACGGCCTCCCAGATTCTCTGAAGAAGTGCATCGGGCTGCATTTCGTCGCTCGATCCGACTGCCTCCAGCAGGCCCTCTTCGCCAAAGAATTCTTTGCTGTCGTTTGCCGCCTCGGTTACACCATCCGTATAGATCACCATCACACTGTTTGACTCAAAGGGAATTGTGACCTCGTCAAGAACCATGTCCTCGAAGACCCCCAGTAGCTGACCCAGTCCGTCTTCCAATTGCACTGGTGGCTTCCCTGGGACAGCAAGCAGTGGAGTCGAATGCCCTGCACGCGCGTATTCAAAGGAATTTGCGGTGCTATCCAGGATCCCGTACAGCAAAGTAACGAACATCCCCGAATCGCTCGTTTCAAGCAGCTGGCTGTTGATGGCCCGTAGCACATCCCCTGGAGAATCTGATCGTTTCGCCTCGGCTCTAAGCATTGTTGCGGTCAGCGACATGAAGAGCGCGGCCGGCACTCCGTGACCAGAAACATCACCAACAGCGATTCCAAGCTTCCCATTTCCAAGCTCAATCACGTCATAAAAATCGCCGCCCACGGCCTCCATTGAAGAGAAATGCACTCCTAAATCCCATGCCGGAACTTTGGGCAATTCCCGGGGGAGGATACTAAGCTGGATATCACGGGCTACTTCCAGCTCACGTTCTAGTCGCTCCTTCTCGACGATTTGCGCCTGTGCAGCCTTGAGTTCGTCGAACGCCTGCTGTAGTTGGCGGTTCTTCTCGCGCAGATCCGCGATGGTGTGGTCTTCCGACTCACCGAGACGCCGACTAAGCGTTGCTACCAGATTAAATGCCAGATCAGGATGTCCCCTGAGCAGGTTTTCCAGGTGATCTCTCTTCATCACCAACAATTTGAGTGGAGTCTTGGCTCTTACGCTAGCCGTTCGCTGATGATCATCGCTGAAAAGGCTCATTTCACCGATCGCTTCGCCAGCGTCGCGCACTCCAAGCAGGCGCTCGTCTTGTGTGCCGATAGACTTGATGATCTCAACTTGCCCCTCAACGATGATGTAACAATCGTTGCCTGGATCGCCCTCTCGAAACATCAAGCTGCCCTGCTCCAGATCCTGAGGGAGCAGGCCATCTGCCAATTCTCGCAGCTCGGATTCGGGCAGCGTGCTGAAAAGTGGAACATGGTGGAGGGCTTCTTCACGGGTGGTCACGGTCTTTTTGTTGGTCAACAGATCCAGGTGACTTCGGTAGTGGCGTTGGCGGTCACGGTTTGCCCGGAGGAGTCTCGCAGAGTTAGCGTGTTGACGATTGTGAATCTGCCCTCACAACGAACCGGTGGATTGTCTGTTTGTTTGCCTGACGCGGTCTTGACGCCATGCGTTTCATAGGGCGAATCGTCGCCTTTGTAGATCGCGGTCAGACTTCCCTCATAAGGCCCACACCCGCCGGTGGTGCCCCAGGCTAGGTTAACAGC
>CAYZXF010000053.1:0-4944 GCA_964482355.1 uncultured Anaerolineaceae bacterium
GGACCAGTTCAAGCGCCAGGTTCCTTACAGGCGCTTCTGCAATCCTAGGCTAACCAGACCACCGCATAAAAACCCAAGACACCTGCCCACAACCAGGAGTCGATCCGATCCAACGCTCCACCGTGCGCGGAGAACAGCGTACCGGTGTCCTTGGCGTTCATTTCGCGCTTCATCATGCTGATCCCCAGATCTCCGAGGGGAGCGATGGTTGCGACCAGGAAACCGACAATGGCACCTCCCAGCAAAGGCACATTGCCGCCAAGGCTGGTAAAAAGGGCCGCAAGTCCAGCTCCGGAGATAGTTCCCGCGATCACGCCCGATAGATATCCCTCCCAGGTCTTATTCGGACTCAAGCGAGGTGAAAGCGGCCGCTTTCCAAACCGCTTCCCGAGGAAGTAGGCCGCGGAGTCTGCGATCCACACTACGGGCAGGGCAATCAGAACCCACCATTGACCTTCGGGAAGGGATCGAAGCGAAACTAGATATGCGCCGATCCAGCCAAGATAAATAATTCCGGCCAGCGTTACAGCAAAGTCGGTGCCGGATCGCGGCGCCCCACGCTCGTAGTCCACCAGATGCCAGGTCATGCTCAACAAGGCAACAACCGCAAGGAGCAGCGCAGTTTGGTCGGCTTCCAATTCAAATCTTGCGACCACCAGCCCCACTACGCCAAACACCAACAAAGGTATCGACGGCCTTAGATCCGCGCGGCGGAACAGCTGCCCGAATTCCGATGCGGCGACCCCGAGGGCTATTGCGATGGCAAGCACATACATTCTGCCGCCATTAATGATCAACCATATAAGAATAGGAAGAGCGACGATGGTGATGATAACGCGCTGACGAAGCATCAAGCGACCGGCGCCGAAACGGCACCGAAGCGTCGCTCTCGCCGTGCGTAATCCCAGAGCGCTGCGCGCAACTCCTCGGGCCCAAAGTCTGGCCAGAGAGTGTCAGGAAATATCCACTCGGAGTAGGCGCTTTGCCAAATTAGAAAGTTGCTCACTCGCATTTCGCCGGAAGTACGAATGACGAGGTCCGGATCAGGGCTATCGGAGGTGAACAGATATTGATGGATGAGGTCTTCGTCGATATCTGCCGGGTCGACGCCATCTTCAATCATGCCTTGGACAGCATGAATAATCTCATCTCGACCGCCATAGTTCCACGCAACATTGAGTACCAGATTGGTGTTGTCTTTGGTGAGTTCGACCGCATGGCGGACTTTTTCCTGCAGTTCGGGGCGCAATCCTTCCAAACGTCCGATATGCCGGAGCTGCACCCCATTTTCGTGCATCTGGACCAGTTCACGATCGATCACGTCATCCAGGATGTTCATCAAACCACGCACTTCTATCGAGGGTCGCTCCCAATTCTCTGTCGAGAACGCGTAGATGGTCAGGTATTCGATCCCGAAATCTGCCGAGGCGCGCAATACTCGCCTTAGGTTCTCGACCCCCGCACGATGGCCCGCCAATCTAGGCAGATGGCGTTCTCGAGCCCAGCGGCCATTTCCATCCATAATGATGGCTACATGCGTTGGGACGGTTTCCGGCAGGTTCTGCTCTGCTCGCTCCAATGCTTAGACCTCTAAGACTTCCTTCTCTTTGCGTTCTCCGATGGTGTTGATCTGCTCAATGAAGTCGTCGGTGACCTTTTGCAAGTCTTCTTCACCACGATGGAGTTCGTCCTCGGAAATCAGTTTTTCGGTCTCATATTCGCGAATATCGTTGTGAACATCACGTCGCACATTGCGCACCGAGACGCGCGCCTCTTCCGTCCGAGCCTTCACCAGCTTCACGAGATCG
This sequence comes from uncultured Anaerolineaceae bacterium, assembly GCA_964482355.1. Taxonomy (GTDB): domain Bacteria; phylum Chloroflexota; class Anaerolineae; order Anaerolineales; family E44-bin32; genus JADFRG01. Next base: position 1,809 of record CAYZXF010000053.1, read on the forward strand.
TGCCGTCGCTCTTCGGTCAGGGGCGGAATGCTGAGGCGGATGAGTTTTCCATCATTGCTAGGCGTTAGACCCAGGTCTGAAGCAAGAATGCCCCGTTCGATGTCTTTGATACTGGCCGGGTCGAAGGGTCGAATCGTCAGCAACCGTGGCTCTGGCGCGGAGATCGTCGCCAGCTGGATCAGTGGCGTTGATGTTCCGTAATAATCCACCATAACTTTCTCAGCCACCGCGGGTGAAGCGCGGCCGGTTCTGATCGCTCCAAGATCTTCCTCTTGCGCTCGAACGGCACCCGCCATTCGAGAATTCGCCTCACCTAGGGCGTCCTTAATCATTTAGCTTCTCCCACCTGCGATTTGATCAGGGCTCACTTTCGGACGACTGCCTCTCCTGGAGGCCAAGCCATGAGAAACGGAGTAGATAATAGGATAGCGCAAAATAGGGGTTTTTTGAACCGTGGGATTTCGAAGGTTTTGTTATGCGGTTACGAGTGTACCGACCGACTCCCCTTTCACAGCATTCACGAGGCTATCTTCCTGCCACAAGTCGAGCACTAGAATTGGGAGCTCGTTGTCCATACAAAGCGAGATTGCGGTGGCGTCCATTACCTCCAGCCGCATGTTCAGAGAGTCGATATAGTTCAAACGATCAAACCGCTTTGCGTCAGGATTCACCAGCGGATCTGATTCATAAACTCCATCCACCTTAGTCGCCTTGATCAGGATTTGGGCGCCGATCTCCATCGCTCGAAGCGCAGCAGCAGTATCGGTCGAGAAGTAGGGATTACCGGTTCCGGCCCCAAGCACCACCACCCGATCTTTTTCAAGGTGGCGAATTGCACGACGCTGAATGTACGGCTCTGCTACTGTGCGCATTTCGATGGCGGACATCACGCGCGTCACAACCCCTCGGCGCTCAAGTGCATCCATCAGTGCCAGTGAGTTGATCACCGTTCCGAGCATGCCCATGTAGTCCGCAGTTGCGCGCTCCATGCCTCGCGCGATCCCCTCTCGGCCGCGAAAGATGTTGCCTGCTCCGATGACAACCGCCACCTGAACCCCAAGATCCTTCACTTGCTCAATCTTGTGAGCCACGTCCTCCGCCCGATCGGGATCGACGCCGAAACCTTCTGAGGGAGCTAATGCCTCGCCCCCAAGCTTTAGCAGTACTCTATCGAAAGCAGCCACGATACCCTTCCTGTGAAATATAAAAACGGCCAACCGAAGGTTGGCACGTCCTGGGCGACCCTAGCGGATCTTGAGGGTACGTACCCCTCACTCCAGCCCCTCGCCGATTTCCCATCGCTCAAACCTCCGGATTGAAACATTTTCTCCTGTTGAGAGGATCAAATCTTGAACAATTTCCGATACCTTGCGATCCTCGTCTCTGACATATGACTGGTTGAGCAGGCAAACATCACCCAGGTACTTTTCTAGCTTGCCTTCGATAATGCGCTCGACCACATTATCAGGCTTGCCTTCTGCGAGCGCTTGCTCGCGAGCTGCCTTCCGTTCCTGCTCGAGGATCTCTTCAGGGACGTCGTCTGGGCTCACCCAAATCGGTGAGGTGGCAGCTACCTGCAGCGCCATCTCATGTGCGAATTCACGAAACTCTGGTGTGCGAGCGACGAAGTCAGTTTCCGTGTTGACTTCTACCATGACACCCAACCGCCCCTCGGCATGACTGTACAGGTCGATAATGCCGTCGCTGGCTTCGCGGCCGGATCGACCGGCAGCCCTTGTAAGACCCTTCCTACGTAGAAGGCCTGCCGCGGCATCCATATCGCCCTCGGCTTCCTCCAAAGCGTTCCGGCAATCCAGCACCCCAGCTCCGGTCTTTTTGCGAAGCTCCTTCACCTGGTCAGCAGAAATCTTCATTCGTCTTCAGGCTCGTCCGATTCTTCCTTTGCTTCAGCTTCTTCCTCTGCCTCAGCATCTTCAGCATCGGCTTCGTCCACGTTAGCAGCTTCAGCATCTTCGCCTGCTTCGGCATCTTCGTCCGGTTCGGCCACAGCTTCGGAATCTTCAGCATCGGCCAGGTCTACGTTAGCAGCTTCAGCATTCTCACCGGCTTCGGCATCTTCGTCCGGTTCGGCCATAGCTTCGGCAGCTTCGTCTGGTTCGGCCACAGCTTCGGCATCTTCGTCCGGTTCGGCCACAGCTTCGGCGTCTTCGTCTGATTCGGCCACAGCTTCGTCAGCTCCATCTTCCTCTGCTTCGGTCTGCTCTTCCTCCGCTTCTGCCTCTTCTGCATCAGACTCAGCATCAGTCGTTTTGGTTTCAGCTTCGCTGTCTGCCTCAGCCTGCTCGGCTTTGGCTTTCTCTGGCGCCGCCTCGTCTTCCGGAGAGGCGAGCTTCTCGTCGAATTCGCCGCTCTGCAATTTGGCCAGGGTGGCTTCGCCCAACAACTCCTCGTCGGTCATTTCCGTGGCGGGGATTTCTTGCGGGGCAGAAGCAATCTGGTCCTCATCTTCCTCGCGGTCCTTCCGCATCTCCATCCCTTCGAGGGCCGCGTTGGCGATCGTGGAGGTGAGCAGCTTGATGGCGCGAATTGCGTCGTCGTTGGAGGGGATTACGTAGTCTACACCCCTGGGATCGCAGTTGGTGTCAACCAGTGCAATAACCGGGATTTTGAGCAAATTTGCCTCGTGGATCGCCGTCTCTTCTTTGCGGACGTCAACCGCGTAGATGAGATCTGGAACGGATTTCATGTCTCGGATGCCTCCGAGCCGTTCTTGTAATTTGTCGATACGGCGGGTAATGGTCAGCGCTTCCTTCTTAGTCAGCAGCTCCAGCTCGCCATCATCCCTGCGGCGTTCCAGCTCATTCAACTCATCGATGCGGCTTCGGATCGTTCGCCAATTGGTAAGTGTGCCACCGAGCCAGCGGGCGTTAACGTAAGGCATGCCACATCGCCTGGCTTCCAGCTCGATCGTCTCCTGGGCCTGTCGCTTTGTGCCAACAAAGAGGATATTTCCTCCCTCGGCAACCATGTCGCGGGTCAACGCATAGGATTCAATTAGTGAATCGAGCGTTTGCTGAAGGTCGATGATATGAATGTTATTTCGTTCAGTGAAGATAAAGGGCTTCATCCGGGGATTCCACTTTCGAGTTCGATGCCCGAAATGGACCCCTGTCTC
>CAYZXF010000054.1:0-3210 GCA_964482355.1 uncultured Anaerolineaceae bacterium
TAGGCTCCGGCCATTTTGAGCCTGTTCCTCCGCCAGGGGGGTGCCCGAGCTACTGCCCGGCCGCCGCCTGGTGTTGGCGCTATCAGCCGCAGGCAGGGGGCAGGTGAGCATGACCGATCCGCTGGCCCAATTCGAGCTCACTGACGATCAGCTTGAGGCTGCGACTGAGACCGAGCGCGATGTGCTAATGACGGCCGGGGCAGGTACCGGCAAAACCCGTACGCTAGTCGCGCGCTATGTTCATTTGCTGTCGAGCGGGTTGACCGAGCGCCAGATCGCAGCCATCACCTTCACGGAAAAGGCCGCTCGAGAAATGCGCAATCGCATTCGTTTGGCAGTAAGCGAATACGCTTCTGCATCTGCAGGGGAAGATCGATCCAAGTGGCTCGAGATCGAATCGCGAATGGATGCCGCCCGGATCGGCACCATCCACGGCCTGGCTGCCGAGATCTTACGCTGGCATCCGGCGGAAGCGCAGATCGACCCCGGTTTTATTGTGGTGGATGAAGGCCTAGGCTTAACGTTCAAGGCAAGAGCCGTTGCGGATGGTTTGGCTTGGGCGGCCGAAGATCCCGAGGCCGCGCAGCTTTTTACGGCTTTCTCAAGCCCCAAACTATCTGCGATTCTTGACAGTCTCCTGGCTCGGCGCCTGGAAGCGGAGGCTTTGTTAGGTGCCGAACTTGGTCCAAATTTGCAGGACCTGATCCGTGCAAAAATTGAAGATTTCATGCATTTGGTTTCGGTCACAGATGGAATGCAAACCCTCAGGGGTTTGGCCAAAAACAACGAGCTAGAGGACGATGCGGGCCCTTCGCTCGGCCCGCGAGTGGAGCTGCTTCTCGAACTATGGGATGAACTAGATGAGGCATTGAAGGCGCACGATGCTCTTGGAGCATGCGGCGTTCTCTTCCGGATTCGACGTGAGAGCCTTCAGAAGGTCGGTGGGAGCAAGAAAAGCCAGGCCCGAGCGGTAGTTCATGAATTGCAGGATCGCTACGACGAAAGTTTGAACCCTTGGATCGGCGGCGCGAAATCGAAAGATTCTCCGCCTTCGGTGGATGCAGATGCCGCCTGGGCCGAGCAGCTGCCTCGTTTGAAGCTGGTGTTCGATCGTGTGCTCTCGGCTTACAGACAAGCGTTAGACGCGCGCCGGGCACTTGATTTTGACGATCTGGAATCCGGCGCTCTCAGGCTGCTTGAGCGGCCGGAAATCCGTGAGTTCTGGCAAGCACGAATTCAGGCAGTGCTTGTCGATGAATTTCAGGATACCAATGATCGTCAGCGGCGCATCATCGAGGCGCTAGTCGGAGGCCGCCCCGGTGATTTTTTCGCGGTTGGCGACGCACGCCAGAGCATCTACCGCTTCCGGGGAGCCGACGTACGCGTCTTTCGCCGCAAACGGCAGGAGGTGGAGAGCGAGGGTGGCCAGGTTATCGACATCGAGCTCAGCTTTAGGGCTCATGCCCCGCTGTTGGGGGCACTCGACGACTTCGTGGGTCCGCTAATGGGCCGCGAGCGAACCGATGCGCTTCACAAGGTTCCTTATACCTCACTGACCGCCCACCGTCTCGAGCCTGGGACCTCGGGTGAGGGACCACATTTTGAAATTGTGTTGGGCACCGGCAAGGGAGCCAATCTCGGCCGTATTGCCGCTGCGCATGCGCTTGCCAATCGATTGATAGAACTGCGGAGGGAGGGGGTCATTCGAGACTGGCGCGAGGTTGCCCTGCTCTTCCGGGCTTCTACCGGTTTCGAATCCTACGAGTCGGCGCTCGAAATGGCCAAAATTCCATTTGTCACCGTTGCTGGGCGCGGCTTCTACGAGCGCCCGGAGATCCGGGATGTGATCAATACATTGAGCGCGATCGCAGATCCGAGTGACGATCTGGCGGTGGCCGGCTTTCTGCGATCACCGGCAATTGGCCTCAGTGATTCAGGGGTATATCTCCTGAGAGTGGACGGGCAAGACAAGCGCCCGCTAAGGGCTGCGCTGGCAGACGCTGGCCAAACCCTGGATGGAGGCGATCTGAAGTCGGCGATCCGCGCGAAGGAAGTCCTGGAGGAGTTGCATCTGCTCGCAGACAGGCTTCCAGTGGCGGATCTGATCAGTCTGCTTGCCGGCCGTTTGGATTGGCGAGCGGTGATGGCAAGCTCGCACAGCCGTCTTTGGCGCAATCTAGATAAGTTAATCGACGATGCACAGGTCAGCGAGTTGGTGAACGTGAGCGCTTTTCTGGAATACCTGGCAGCGCTGCGCGATGTTGGGGCCAGGGAGGGCGAGGCTCCGGCTGGTGAGGGTGGGGCGCTGCAGCTGATGACGATCCACAAGGCCAAAGGTCTGGAGTTTGATCTGGTTGTGTTGGCGGATGCCTCGCGTCCAAGCCCGCGGCGAGCAGAGACCATTTACCTGATGGAGGAGATCGGTGTTTCCGCCGCGATGGATCGAGTCGAAGAGGTGCCGCTCGCCTACCGGTTGGCGCGAGCCTTGGACGCAGATCAATCTCAATCCGAGGAGGATCGATTGTTGTACGTCGCGGCGACGCGTGCGCGTGAGCGGCTGATCGTCAGCGGTCATCTGAGGGAGAGCAAGGGGAGCTATCGCGCCGCTGGATGGATGAAGGAGACGCTTGAGCTGTTTGACCTCGATCCGAAGCTGCTGGTTGATAGCGCCGGGTCGGAGACGCTGATCGAAATGCCTGGCGGTGAGCGGTTGCGCGCGCTGGCAGATGATGGATCCCGTGTGCTCGAGTGGGAGAGCAAGGGATCTTCCGTCGCCTGGCCGGATTCGGCTGAACCTCCGCTGTTTCACGTTGCGAGCGTAATTCAGCGCGAGCAAGCAGATGCGGAAATGGATGAGGCGCCAGAAAGATCCTGGAGGGCGACCGGGAGCGCGAGAAAAGCGCCAGCGACTGCAGTTGGACGAATCGTACATGCCGCGATTCAGCGTCGCTCGATGCCTGGAAGCTCCTTGCATGATCGTTTCTTGGAGCATGAAGCCTTCCGCTCGGGATTAGTTGATCCCAGCCAGCGCGAGGCCGCGGTTCGCGAATCGTCTGAATTGCTCCGCAGGCTGGAGACGCACAGCTTGTGGGCGGAAATCACGGCGGCTGAGGAAATACAGCACGAAATTCCCTTCACAACCTCCGATTCCGAAGGCATGGTGCAAAGCGGTCAGATTGACTTGCTTTGGCGGGACGCTGAGGGATGGAA
>CAYZXF010000055.1:0-6514 GCA_964482355.1 uncultured Anaerolineaceae bacterium
GACGAACTGCAAAGCGAGGGAGCGCAGGACGAGTCGGCAATGGAGCTGGAGGCCGCCGTTGCGCAGCTGCGAAGAAAGAGCTCATCATCTGGCTCACAACAAAACGGGGATGAGACGAACCCCGGCGAGGTAGCGTGTCCGACATGCGGCCAGTCGATCTACCATGGAGATCAGTTCTGCAGCAATTGCGGCGCGACGCTCGAGGTGCAGGTGGCTTGAACCGTGGCCTTGTCGCTACCACTCTCATTAGTGGTCTACTCATCGGCGGATGCTCATTGGCCGGCGATGTGACGCCGCCCCCTGCATTGGCAACGGCTCAAATGGCTGCTCCGTCCGACTCTCCTACCCCTGTACCAATAACTCCCCCAAACACACAGCCCAATATTGAAGCCGGCGCACTCATTTACGCGGAAAAGTGCGCTGCCTGCCACGGCCCCGAGGGCCTGGGCGATGGCGAGTTGGCAAACGGATTGGCATTTGCGCCGGCTCCGCTTGGAGATCCGAATTTCGCTCGCGCCGCGGACCCGCTCGAGTGGTACAGGGCGGTAACCATCGGAAATTTGGACCGCCTGATGCCGGGTTTCGTGAGCCTGACCGACCAGCAACGGTGGGATGTCGTCGGATACGCTTTGAGCCTTGGATCTCTGGAAGTCGCTGCTGCGGTCGAAGATCAGCAGCCCGACCTGGAGTCAGACCCTTTTCCCGAGGCCGAGACAGACAACCTGTCCGGGTCGGTAAGCGGCAGCATCTCCAATGGTTCTGCGGGGGGGCTCGATTCCAGCCGATCTGGAGGTATTGATCCTAGGTTATGACGGCGATCAAGAAGTCGTGAGGCTCGCAACAACCGCTGAGAGTGATGGCAGCTTCAAGTTTGAGGATCTCGAATATGTTCCCGGTAGGCTATTCTTTTCGACGGTCGTTCACCAGGGGCTGACTTATCGGTCGGAGGTAGCCCACGCGGCCTCCGATGGTGGTGTGGTCGAGCTTCCTATCACGATCTTTGAGACAACCGATGATCCAGGTGCGATGCGAGTTGAACGGCTGCATCTAATCATCGATTTTCCATCCGAAGATGTTTTGCGTGTGCTGGAGTTGTGGGTGCTGGCAAACGATTCGGATCGTGTGCTCATCACACCATTGCAAGTCGCTCTCCCTGAGGGTGCGACGAATCTGAGCTTTGAGGATGGAACTCAGGGTGGCCGCTACGAAATCACGGACGAAGGGTTTGTAGATCTCGAACCGATACCGCCCGGATCGGGCCTCGACCATCTTGTCTTTAGCTTCGATCTTCCGATCGGTCGCTCGGCCGACTTCGACCAGCAGATGCTGCATCCAGTGGACGCGGCAACCGTACTTGTCCCCGCTGATGGCCCGAAAGTAAGCGGGTTGCTGGATCGAGGCGTGCAGCAGATCGGCGGATTGCGCATGCAGAGCTTTACAACAGGCGCCCTGTCTCCGGAAGAGCCGTTGTCCTTTCAGATCTCTGCTCCATCTACGAGCTCAAGCCCTCCAATTGCTTCGATCGTTGGTGTGGGAGCGCTTGTTATAGCGGCTCTGGTTGCGGCGCGTTTCTGGCGCGGAGCACGGCGCAGCCCGCAAACGACTGAGGCTGTGGATTGGGTGCAGGCGATCGCGAGCTTAGACGATGACTATGAGGCTGGACAGCTTTCCGAAGATGAATGGAAACGGCAACGCGGCCGCTTGAAGCGCCTGGCGCTTGACCAAATGGACCGGTCCGATGATTGAGGTCCGGGGTCTGGTCAAAGCCTTTGGAATCAAACCCGTTTTGCGCGGGCTAAACTTTGAGGTTGACGAGGGAGAGTTCGTTGCGGTGGTCGGACCCAATGGCGCAGGAAAGACCACGCTGCTTCGAATTCTGGCCTCTTTAGCAAGGCCGACCATGGGTGAGGTAACTCTGGCGGGGTACAAACTTCCCGCCCAGGCTGGTGCGGCGCGCAAGTTACTGGGAGTGGTTTCCCATCAACCGCTGCTGTATGGCGATCTGACCGCGGATCAGAACCTGCGCTTCTTCGGCCGAATGTATGGAGTGCGGGGGCTGGACAATCGCATCCCGGAAGTCTTAGACATCGTCAGGTTGAGCCCTCGCCGCTATGATCTGGTGCGCGAATACTCACGCGGTATGCAGCAGCGGCTGGCGATTGGCCGCGGCATACTCCATCGTCCACAGCTGCTACTGTTCGATGAGCCGCATACCGGTCTGGATCCCGACTCGGCAGACATGCTTGATGATCTCCTGACAAAGGTGGCTGGCGAAGGCCGGACGGTGGTCATGACCTCGCATGATCTCACCCGGGCTGGAGAGCTCGCCTCCCGCGTGGATATTCTGAGTGGTGGAAAAATCGCCCGAAGCGTAAAGCGCGGTGAACTCGATCCAGGGGAATTGAACGCACTCTACTATCAGGTGACGCGTGGCTGAGGGAGTTGTGACAGTGAGAAGGGTTGGGCGCAAGTCCGCTGCGCGTGGCTACCTGCGCGCGGTAGGCGCCATTCTATGGAAGGACATCGCGGCCGAGCTGCGCAGCCGAGAGCTTGTGGGCAGCATGCTGGTCTTCGCATTCCTGGTGATCCTTATCTTCAATTTCGCGTTGGAACTTGATGTGCGCGTACGGCAGACTGTCACCGCCGGAGTGTTGTGGGTGACCTTCGCCTTCGCCGGCACGCTCGGCCTTAATCGTTCCATGGCCATCGAAAAAGATCGGGGATGCCTGGATGGGTTGCTGTTAGCCCCGGTCGATCGCTCTGCCCTGTACTTCGGCAAGGTACTTAGCAATCTACTCTTTATGATAATTGTGGAAGCTATCATTTTGCCGCTCTACAGCTTGCTCTACAATGTAAATCTATTCCAGCCGGGCCTTATCGTCGTAATTTTGCTGGGCTCGATCGGTTATGTGGTGGTTGGTACACTGCTCTCGGCGATGGCGGTGCAGGCAAGGACACGTGATATCCTGTTGCCGATTCTATTATTTCCGGTGGTGTTGCCGGTGCTAATAGCGGCCGTGAAAGCGACGACCGGTATCCTTCAGGGATTGCCGCTGGAGGATTATCAGGCCTGGATTAATCTGCTAATCGCATACGATGTCATTTTCCTGGGAGTCGCGATTGTTACGTTTGATTATGTCGTGGAGGAATGAATGGAGGAGAAAATGGAGCCTATACCTCGTAATCTGAAGATCCTTTCCGGTATCACGATCGCGCTGTTTGCGATCGCGTTATATATGGTGTTTTTCTACGCGCCGCGCGAAGCGATCATGGGTGACGTCCAGCGGGTGTTTTACTTCCATGTGTCCGCCGGCTGGGTTGGTTTTCTAGCCTTTTTTGTCACGTTATCCGCCGGTATTGTCTATCTGATCACGCGCGATCGAAAGTGGGATCGGTTGGCGGTGGCGTCGGTCGAGATCGGTGTTGTGTTCATCTTCATCAATATCGTCAGCGGATCGATTTGGGCTCGGCCGATCTGGAACACCTGGTGGACCTGGGACCCACGGTTGGTTACAGCCACAATCATGCTGTTGTTGTATTTGGCTTACTTGATGCTGCGCCAGGGTATTGATGACCCCGATCGGCGGGCGCGTTTCGGATCCGTCTATGGCATCGTAGCGTTTGTCAGTGTGCCGATTACGTTTTTGTCGATCCGTATTTGGCGCACCATTCACCCGGTGGTAATCGGAAGTGGTGATCCAAGTGGGGAGGGAGCGTTTGAGATGACGCCACCCATGGTTCAAGCCTTCATGTTCAGCCTGCTGACTTTTACCTTTATCTATATGACCTGGTGCGTGAATACTCACGCGGCATGCAGCAACGGCTGGCGATTGGCCGCGGCATATTGCATCGGCCGGAGCTTCTGCTCTTCGACGAGCCACACACCGGCCTGGACCCCAGCGCAGCCGATATGCTCGATGATCTCCTGATAAAGGTGACGGGGGAAGGCCGTACGGTTGTCATGACTTCGCACGATCTAACCCGGGCTGCGGAGCTGGCCTCCCGCGTAGATATCCTGAGCGGCGGCATAATCGCCCGAAGTGTCAAACGAGGCGAACTTAATCCAGGCGACCTCAACGCGCTGTACTACGAGGTGACGCGTGGTTGAGAATGTGGGCGCAGCAGGCAGGGTCGGGCGCATTTCTGCGGCCGGTGGCTATTTACGGGCCGTCCGTGCCATTGTGTGGAAGGACATTGCGGCCGAGCTGCGCAGTCGGGAATTGCTGGGCAGCATGTTAGTCTTCGCATTCTTGGTGATCCTGATCTTCAATTTCGCGTTGGAACTCGATTTGCGCGTACGGCAGACCGTCACAGCGGGAGTGTTATGGGTGACGTTTGCCTTTGCGGGTACTCTTGGGCTTAATCGTTCCATGGCAATTGAGAGAGACCGAGGATGCTTGGATGGATTGCTGCTGGCACCGGTCGATCGCTCAGCGCTTTACTTCGGAAAAGTTCTCAGCAATCTGCTCTTTATGATTATCGTGGAAGCAATCATTCTGCCGCTTTACAGCCTGCTATACAATGTAAATCTATTCCAGCCGGGCCTTATCGTCGTAATTTTGCTGGGTTCGATCGGTTACGTGGTAATTGGGACGCTGCTCTCAGCAATGGCGGTGCAGGCGAGGACGCGGGATATCCTGCTGCCGATCCTTCTATTTCCGGTAGTGTTACCGGTGCTGATAGCGGGTGTCAGAGCGACAACGGGTATCCTTCAAGGGTTGCCACTGGCGGATTATCAAGCCTGGCTAAATTTACTAATTGCATATGACGTTATTTTTCTAGGTGTTGCCATCATCACGTTTGACTATGTCGTGGAGGAATGAGTGGAGGAGAAAATGGAGTCTGTACCTCGAAATCTGAAGATCCTTTCCGGTATCACGATCGCCCTGTTCGTGGTCGCACTCTATATGGTGTTTATCTATGCCCCCCGTGAGGCGATTATGGGCGACGTACAGCGAGTGTTTTACTTCCACGTGTCCGCCGGCTGGGTGGGCTTCTTGGCTTTTCTGGTGACAGCCATCGCTGGCGGGGTGTACCTGGCCAAGAGAGATCGAAAGTGGGATCGCGTTGCGGAGGCTTCAGTTGAAATCGGTGTGGTGTTCATCTTCATCAACATCGTCAGCGGCTCGATTTGGGCCCGGCCGATCTGGAACACTTGGTGGACTTGGGATCCTCGGCTGGTAACGGCCACAATCATGCTTTTGTTGTACCTGGCATACCTGATGCTGCGCCAAGGAATCGACGATCCCGATCGGAGAGCGCGTTTCGGTTCCGTCTATGGCATCGTAGCAGTCGTGAGCGTTCCGATAACGTTTTTGTCGATCCGAATCTGGCGCACGATTCATCCGGTGGTCATCGGAAGTGGTGATCCAACTGGGGAGGGAGCGTTTGACATGACGCCACCCATGGTTCAGGCCTTCATGTTCAGCCTGCTGACTTTCACCTTTATCTATATGACGTTGCTCTGGTATCGAGTTCGACTGGGGCGATTATCGGAGCAGGTTGAAGAACGAAAGATGGAGATGATGTCCATTTAAGGAATCGACTCAGAAGAGGCTAACAATGTTCCTACAGGAAGCGCCGGCAGAAACCTTCAACTACATGGCCTTTGGATTCATCGTGATCCTGGGCACCATGGGGCTGTATCTATTGAGCTTGATCAATCGCTATCGGAATCTAGAGCGGGATATGGAGCTGCTCGACGAGCTAAGCGCCAAGCCAGAACCTTCAGTAGAGAAAATCTAGCGAGATTCCCGTTCACTTTGCCAGTCTAGCCTGCACCTTTTCGCTCTGGAGTTCTCGGATTACGTCGGACGAAACCCAGCGCGCGGCCTTTGAATCGATCTTCTGAATCTCTTTAGCGGTTTTGATGGCAGCCTTGTTCAGCTCGAGATTGCGTTTACCAATCTGTCGCAGCCCCCAACTCACCGCCTTTTTCACGAAATTGCGGTTGTCGGTAGCCCCACTCTTAATTACCGGCAGGTATCCGATAAACCGAGCATCCGGGGCCTGCTTGTCATGCCAGGCTACCCCTGCGATCAGCGCATAAGCCGCGCGCTTGACGAACTCCTCTTCGCGTGTCGACCATTCTCCGATTTTTGTGTCGGTGAAATTGGATTTATCAAACAAATTGAGGCAGACCTGGTCGCACACGTCCCAGGAGTTGAAATCCACCACCCACGTCTCCATCTGGGCCTCGGTAACTACTTCCGGTAGGTCAATCATCGAGGCCACGATGCGCGCCTCCTGCACACCGGTTTTCCACAGTTCTAGTGCCAGCTCATGGTCTTTGCCAATGCCCTTTGCGATCTTCCTCATCTTTGGCACTGGAACGCCCAGTCGCTGATCGGTGGCCATCCCGAATTTGCCCATACCATCGACGTTCTTCTCGCTTCCTTTATCTCTAAGCTGTTGAAGAACAGCATCCGCGGAGGCTGTCATCTCACAAATCTCCTTATGGGAAGATCCCGCGTCCCTGATAGACCTTCTCGAGCCGTGAAAGTGCGATGATGTA